>JBKJMR010000390.1:0-4639 GCA_046596275.1 Bacteroidia bacterium
TCAAGATCTACTTTATTTAGCAAATCAGCACAGTGTGATTCTTTGTAGGGTGATTGATTCATTAATTCTTCCTTAGGATTAGGAATAAGCATAGAATCATCAATCACATTCATTTTACAATTATAATACGTATTGACTGTTTCGATATCCGCTAATATTAATGCCTCTATCTCCCAAATGTGCAGAAGATATAAAGCATTTCGATTTAGTCTTTTTTTATTTATCCTATGTCCAACTACAGTCCGAAATTCAGCAAAATATCTTTTCCTTTGATTAATCTTTTCGGTATCGTTTTCTAAACCATCCAGATCACGAATGAAAATTATCCAATCTGGCTTTTGAGTTAAATATTCATTCCGTAAAAAACGTTTAACACTTTGCTGTCCAAGATTATCGCCATTTATTCGGGATAACATTGGGAAAAAATTATATTTATCAGGATAAATTCTATTAAGAAGATTAAATATTGCATTGGTGTCATTTGGAGCTTCTCCAATGAGTCCTATCCTTTTCATAAAATTACTTTTCCAGGTCCGAAAAACGCCAATAATCACTAAGAAAATCTTTTTCCATATACAATTGCGCTTTACTTTTTTCTTCATCGGATAAATGACGCAATTGAGTTCCTTTTTCTAAATCATATTCACAAATAATAATTCTCCCCAGTTCATCTTTACTAAGTATATCCAATACTTGCGGAGAGTGGGTAGTAATAATAATTTGTTGATCAATGGACAGCTCTTTTAAAAAGGACATCAGTGAGTGTAATTGATGCGGATGAATTCCTAATTCAGGTTCTTCGATAAATTGAATCTTGGAAACAGCACTAAAATCATGAGTAAAAACAGGATTTGAAAGTTCTGAATGCATGAAAACAATTCGCTTTGTGCCATCCGATAATTGAGCAAACGATTTCCATGAGTTTTCCGAATAAAATTCAAATGTCAAATTCCTTATCGAGATTTCATTATTCTCATCTGAATAAGAAACAACAGTATCCGGAGATAAGCGAACATTTGAGATGGGTGAATATCCTTTTAATACCGCAGCTAACCCCTTCGCAAGTTTGTTTGTTTTCTCAATTAGCACCTTTTCAAAAGTTGAGATAAGAATGGCCTCTTTACATCCGATAAACATTAAGCGAAATGATCGTAAAAAATTGTTTCCGTAAAAATCTTTAAGCCCAAATGCTAATAATCGGCCTATTTCAAGGGGCTGAATTTTACCTTTTACTTTAAGTTTTATTGATGAATGCATTGGCACGGTCCAAAGACCAAGCGTAGATGCTAAGCCATGTCGAATAAATTCGCTGCCAATCATTGTTTGCTCGTGTGCTTCTATTTTACTGAATGCGTCAAACCAATCAGCAATCTGACGTGTTTCCTGGTATTCAGAAAAATCTACTGGCTTCCCACTAATTTGTAGCGCAAAATAAGGTTCTGGCTCTTCCTGTGTACCATAAACATCAGCTGGCGGTTCTATTGAAACAATATAATCCTTAATTCCCTGGAGATGTATGATGCCTTTCGCAAAACGTATTTCATTATCAAAACGACCACTTACAAATGGATAAAGAAAATTTAAAACATTTGTTTTACCACTACCGTTTTTCCCAATTATAATATTCAGCCCGGGTAAAAACTCAACTTCTGCATGCTGAATTGAGCGATACCCTTCAAGCATCGCTTTGGTAATGAAAACAGATTTTTTTTGTTCAGACATACGTCAACTAAGATACTGATTTCACTGTCAAATAATCTCCAATATTTTTTCCGTCGGCCTCCCGATCACAGCCTTATTCCCCTTAATCACAATCGGTCGCTCAATCAAGATCGGGAATTTTACCATTGCTTTGATCCACTTTTCTTCCGACATCTTTTTGCCTTCGAATTTTTCTTTGTAAACCTTTTCTTTCTTGCGCACTAAGTCTTCCGCCTTTATGCCGAGCTTCTTCAAAATACTTTTTATCTCATCTTCAGTCGGAGGCGTTTCGGTGTAAAGAAAAATATCCGGCTTCACCTTGTGCTCTTTCAACAGGCTCATTACTTCGCAGCTTTTACTACAAGTAGTTTTGTGCCAGATCAGAATGTCTTCTTTCTTTTTCATCTTTTTTTGGGGAACGAGTTACGAATCAAATCGAATTTACGAATGCTTATCAGTTCGATTCTTCTTTTTCAGTCATTCGTACATTCGTTTTGATTCGTAATTCGTTCCCTTTTATCATTCGTAATTCGTTCCCTTTATTTTTACCCAACGTTCCAGCTCGGGCCGAACTCCATTAAATATTGTTTAATAAACGGATCAAGATTTCCATCGAGCACTCCTTGTGCGTCTGATGTTTCAAAATCTGTACGCAGATCTTTTACGAGTTTGTACGGATGCAAAACATAGTTGCGGATCTGGCTGCCCCATTCGATCTTTTTCATGTTACCACGAATGGCTTGCACCGTTTCCATTTTTTTACGCAGCTCAGCTTCGTACAATTGCGATTTCAATAACCGCATCGCATTTTCACGATTCGTCATTTGTGAACGCGACTCCTGGTTCTTGATCACAATGCCCGAAGGTTTGTGATAAAGTCGAACGGCTGTCTCTACTTTATTCACGTTTTGTCCGCCCGCACCACCTGAACGGAAAGTTTCCCATTCGCATTCCGATGGATTTACATCGATCTCAATCGTATCATCGATCAATGGATACACATAAACCGAAGCGAACGAAGTATGGCGGCGTGCGTTGGAATCGAAAGGCGAAATGCGAACCAATCGATGCACACCGTTTTCACCTTTAAGATGACCGAAAGAATAATCTCCTTCTATTTCAAGCGTACATTGTTTTATTCCCGCCGTTTCGCCATCCTGTATATCGACTTCTTTAACTTTAAATCCATGCTTGTCGGCCCACATCACATACATGCGCATCATCATCGCAGCCCAATCGCAGCTTTCCGTTCCGCCAGCGCCAGAGTTGATAGTGAGCACAGCGCTCAGATGATCATCCTTGCCACTGAGCATGTTTTTAAATTCGAGATCTTCTGCTTTTTTAGTCGTCTCTTCATAAGCAATGTCGAGATCCTCTTCAGAAGCATCACCGGATTTATAAAAATCATACATCACACCAAGATCGTCAATTGCCGATTCGAGCGCGAAAAATGATTCCGTCCAGTTTTTTCTTTTTTTGATTTCTTTAAGCAACTTTTCTGCCGCTTTGGGATCGTTCCAGAATCCCGGAACTTCTGTGATGGCTGTTTCTTCCTCTATCTTCCGCAATTTTCCATCAATGTCAAAGATGCCTCCTCAACGCGTCCTTGCGATCCAGCAGTGCTTTAACCTGGTCTGTAGTTATCATGCCGCAAAGGTAATGAAAGAAGTATACTCCGGTGATGAAACATTTTACTTTAGTAGCCGAAAAAAAGTTTTCCCTTCCCTTGCTCATTGTACATGGAGAGTTTGGCATTGTTCATTCCTCGCATCATACTATCAGCCACATTTCTGCTAAGATTTTCTCCTCCCAAAACATTCCCCTGTTATCTTTGCGCCATGAATGAACCTACTCATGCGCATTTTGTTTTAGCCGATGCGCAGTATTGCCATGTGCTGAGCAATCGACTTCTTATCGGCAAACGCGACTTGCCCGAAAAAATGCCTGAGCCCACCGGCAAACCGGAATATTTAATGCTTGCATTTCAGCTCGTTGGTATTCTGATCCTCACCTTTTTTCTCATCATGACCATCATCACACATTATTACGTCATCACTTTTACCATTAGTCTTTTACTGCTCACACTCATCTTTTCTTTTTTCCGCACTGCAGGATTCACTGCTACCAAAACAATCATGATCGCCGATATTGCTCGTGTAGATTACAAAAAGAAAATGTTCGGCTACGATTATTTTATTGTTCATTACGCAGGTCCGCATGGAAAACAATGCAAGCGCCGTTTACCTATTTACGATTCGCAAATTTGTCTCGACCAGGCATTAGCAGTAATGAAAGAAGCAAAACTGTTGAAATAAAATTCAGGAGCGTAAGCATTCTTCTTCACCATCACCATTCTTCCTGCTCTCGGCAGTCGCTTTTTTATTTTTAAAATTCAACCCTCAAAGCGTTTCAAACGCTTTGAGGGTTGATTTTTAAAAACAAAAAGAGCTCCAACAATGCCTCCATCAGGGCTGACCAGAAACATTTCCTCTTCAATTAAAGCCAATGTATCTCAAGTCTCATGTCTCATGTCTCAAGTCTCAAGTCTCCTACAACCTCTCTCACCAAATCACTTTCATATCCTTTCGAAATAAGAAAGCTCATCACCTTATATCTTTTCTTCATCGATTCTCTTTCTTTCGTAGCGCGCATTTTTTCATCTGCCAGCTTTTGCAACGTCTTGAGGTATTCATCTTCATCAATTTCCGCTAATCCTTTTTTGATGCAATACTCACTCAGCCTTCTGCGTTTTAATTCCATGCGGATCTTTACCCTTCCCCATTTCTTAATGCGGAACTTTCCGCCTGCATACACTTTTGCAAAACGCTCTTCATTCAAAAAATTTTTCGAGATCAATTCCGAAATCACATTCTCCACCTCATCACCATGTAATCCCCACGAATAAATTTTATCACGCACTTCCTGCTGGCATCTTTCC
>JBKJMR010000590.1:0-2665 GCA_046596275.1 Bacteroidia bacterium
CAAAAATAATAAGACGTTGGAATCCAAATCGTAGGGGAATTTACTTATGACAGCAGCAGAAAAAGAATTTGACAGAAAAATTAAAGAGCTTGAAAAAAATGAAGGATTCAGTTTTAAAGGTCTTATCAAACATCCACCTGCATCTGTTGGATTGGTCAGTCAGGCAAATGAACAAGGGGTTTTTGTTCCTGAACTTTATAAGTTGCATAACGGAATTGAATTTAGCTGGAAGCACGATACAGAAACCCACACCGTTGGCGGATCATTAAATATTCCTTCAATCCAAATTCTCATGGGTGGATTCAGCAGCAAGTCTGCAAGCTATAAACGCGATACATTCAAAGAGTATTTTGTAGACGAAAGTAGCAGTAAATCGCAGGAAATTACTTCCCGTCTCCACGTATTTGACATGGATAATTATGAAAATTATTCTGTTGGTATAGATTTGGAATACAATGGGCGTTTGTATTGCAGCAAAAATTTTCGTTTATATGAATTGTCAATAGGAGTGGAGGATTATTATCAATTGTCGTTGAATATGCTTGGCATCAGCTTTTGGCAATTTCAATTCGTAAAGAAACCGGATGCAAATTCGGAAGGAATGCGTGATACTTTCAGGAGTGTGTATAAAGAATTGCTGGGTGAGAATGCGCCTACTACAGCTGGTTAATGAAAAACATGCCGCGAAAAGCAGTGTTTTTAAAGGGCGCAGTATTATCTCTCATGCACTATTTATGTTAAAACTCCTTCGTAACCGCCATTTCCATACTGTAACTTTTGCATCTTTCCGAACCGGGTTTTCCATTGATTTCCATTTACTTACATTCCATACACCACCAACTTTCTATTGCCCGAAGCCCCGAATTTGTCCAAGCATTTTGTTTTGCAATCGCCGATATTTATCCTGCTGATAATAAGTGCGGTTTCATTAACAAAAGCAAGACATGGCAAATGGAATTTCCTTAATCAGGAATAATTGAAAGTAAGATGAAATCATATCGGGGCAAAAACAGTCTTCTTAAAACTCCACTCGGTCCTTTTGCAGAAACCTACGAAGAAACGTATGCGCAAACTTACGTGGATACCTTCGCGAATAACTTGGATGATTCAAAATTGAAATTCATTCCTCCCGATATTTTTGATCCGATAAATTTAGACAAAACAATCTGGCATATTCATGTGCAGGCCGGTGCTTCTTTTTACGGACTGTCAGAAGATGATTTAGAATTAGTTGATCAATTGCTTGATGAGATTAAAGTTCTAGTTGAGCTTAGCCCGGGACAAAATGAATATACGGCGTCACAGGATAAGAATGTTGTCACAATCACAAAAGCAGCAGATGACCAGTCAACCGATCACCATCTTTCTTACAATAAGGCAACGCTTACGGTGAATAACGTAACGGTTGAATGGTATTTTACGATTACTGTTGATGGCGCAGAAGTGGAAGAAGATTTTTTAAAGAATAATCAATCAGATCCCGCAAAGCGTGAAGTGCTGTACGAAAAAAGTGAAGCAAATAAAGTGGATGGATTTAACCGCAACAACACGGGTTATAAATTCTGCTGGAGTGATGGTCGCGTAATGGATCATGGCGACGTGGAGAATTTTATCAATAGAAAAAGAGCAGCGGGCGATAAACGGTTCCTTGCAGATTTCCCTGTTGTGAAAGAAGGGGAGTTAGCTCCTTCGTATACTATTGTAGGTCGAAAGCAACCTTATTATGCCTATGACAAAAGGTTAAAAGATCCTTATGAGGATGGTGATAATTTAAAATCCACTTTATTAAGCGGGGATTATAATTTGGAGCAGGCTTATGATGGACATATAATTATTGGGACAGCTTCGAAGGGGGAGACGGTAATACTAATCAAAAAAGCATTGAATCAGTTAAATGGTAATTATGCATCATATACACTGTTAGAAGAAACTGAAAATTATGATGCTGCAACATCAAGTGCTGTTAAAAAATTCCAGGTAGATAATAAACTAAAAGACCGATCGGGAACTGTAGGGGAAGAAACTTTAAAAGCACTTGATGCATTATTAATTGCCCCACCGGCACCAAACTATTCTTATACATGGACCGGGCCTATAAATAATGTAACATCTCCTATTGAATTCCAGCCCATGGCTATAGGAACTGCATCCGGAGGATTGTCAATATACCAGCCCAGTTATATACAATTAGAACCAAACCTGGAAAACATAGGAAATGCAATCGCCGAAACTGATAAATATAACCTGCAGAGTGATTGGAATCAACGCATGAACACTGATTTTCTTGCGACTGTTGCATTTATGAGTAACATGGATATGGGCGTTTTGGAATTTACAGAACGTATGAAAATGATTCTTGCGATCCTTGGTTTTGTCTATGTAGGAGGAGATTCAGAAAGAACATTATTAAGGTTATTACAAACTATGCCACCTGAACAGTCGGCTGATTTAGAAGCTGAGTTCCTCGCTGATAACAACGCACTTCTGAAAAAATTTGAAAGCAAAATGCATGGAGGCAATTATCACGAATACCACATGTTCCTGCGTGATTTTATGTTCCGTCTTTATAGTCCGGCACAAGCAGCGTTTCAGATTCAAAGCCTGCAGGAATGGTCACCCACAACTATTCGATGGTGCGATCCGGCTTTTCTTAAAAATATACCAT
>JBKJMR010000215.1:0-3405 GCA_046596275.1 Bacteroidia bacterium
TGAAAATCAACTGCAGAGCTGATCGCCATTTCAGATGCGAATGAACGTGTGCCCAATGATTCGAACTTTCTTATATCGCTTCCGTCAGGTTCGTTATTGGAAAGCAGCGCCCACACATCTTTTATTTTTTCTTTTTTGATCCACAACATTCCGCTTCCGAATGGTGCGCACAGCCATTTATGCAAGCTGGTCGCCCAATAATCGCAACCCAAATCGCCGATCTTATAATCGATCAGTCCGAACGTGTGTGCCGAATCACAAATAACTTCAATATTTTTTTTGTGGGCTTCATCAGCAATTTTCCGGACAGGCAAAATTTGTCCGACCCAATTGATCATGTGCGTGACGTGAACGACTTTTGTTTTATCTGTGAACAAGGATGTATACGCTTTGGTCAGCGCAGCTTCATTTTCAGAAGGCAATTCGAGATTTACCCAAACCAATTTAATGCCATCACGTTTTTCACGTTGTCTCCAGGCATTAAGCATATTCGGATAATCCTGCTTCGAAACAATTACTTCATCACCAGCTTTCAAATTCAATCCGAAAATGATCGTGTTTAATCCTTCGGTGGCATTGCGGTTGATGGCAACTTCTTCAGCAGAAACACCACCGAGATCTGCAAGACGTTTGCGTAAAGGCTCACGACCGCGATCAAGCTCGCGCCACATAAAATATGAAGGCGCTTCGTTACAATACTGGTAAAAACGAATATGCGCTTCCTGTACCGGTTTTGGCTGCGGACTCACACCACCGTTATTCAAATTGATCATGGTAGTGTTGACGGTATATTGTTCGCGCACCCACGCCCAGAAATCATCATCAGTAGCAAGGATATCCGGATTCATTCTGCTTGCACGTTCAAGTTGCTCTTCGCCACCATTTGCAAAAATCGGTTCGAATATAGAAGGAACTGCAAAAGCTCCGGCTGTGAAACCAAGTTGGCGAAGAAATTTCCTGCGATCTGTCATTCCAAAATTTTAAAAAAAAGTTAATCAAATAAAAAAATTCAAATCTTCACACGCATTCGCCGTACACGTGTTTTTAAACTTATTTTTTTTCTCACGTCTCAAGTCTAATATCTCAAGTCTATTCTATTCCAAAATAATTTTTCCATTACCAAGCAATTCGCCGGCATTTTCAACACGATAAAAATAAACACCCGCAGCAAATTCAATTGTATTGATCACCGCTTGTGGTCCGCTTACTTTTGTTTTCATCACTTCTCTTCCTGCAACATCAACCAAAATAAAATCTGCATTATCAATTACACGTTCAGAATTTAAATTGACGGTAAAATTTTCATTCGCAGGATTCGGAAAAACATTCACCGCATTTTCAGCATTATTTTCTTCAATTGCTGTCGGACCTGAAAGCAGCGTATTGGTATGTGTCCATTGATGAACGCCATCATCATACACCCAGTTGTAAGTGCTTACGTGCAGACCTTCGCCCGGCCACGGATTCATGTAATTCACATTGTTACCGGTGATGCCATGTCCAACTACAAAATGTCCGCCGCCGCTATACCATCCCCAGCGAATTATGAACGGATGATTTGCCGCGCTCTCTGCCGCAACCTGTGCTGCGTTGATTGCATAATTCAAACCATTATTCTGAATGCCGCCAAAATGAATCAGGATATCCTGGATGCTTCCCGGGTAACCGTAATTGTAATTCCAATAATTACATCCCTGCGAAGGATCAATGCAACAATCTACAGATCCGTAGCTCGTCCATGTGATGCTTGTGCGTGCGTAATCAGCAATCTCGCATTGCTGATGGGAATATCCGTAATAATCGAGAACGCATTTGCTCACACCTGCCCAGCACCACTGATTTTGTTCCTGGATAACGAGCGGCACATTTAAAACCTGCGCTTTTGTTATTCCTGCGAATGCAAATGAAAATATAACGGCGAAAAATATATTTCTTTTCATCGCGCTTAGTTTTTAGAAGTGTCTTTTAATTTCTTTTTGATCTGCTGAAATACTTCCGCTTGTGTCATGGATGAACCATCAAGCGTTGGTATTGCCATCACGGCAGAATTCATCGGGTAATAATTTCCTTCTTCCAATGATTTTCCATGCTCAACAAGAACAATAAAATCCATGGTAAGCGGATAGATCCGGAAAATGAATTTATCTTTTGAAGATTGACCATTACTTTTCGCCTGCATTTCTTTTGCAAGCATCGCACCGCCGATATCCACCACATTAAGCGCAGTATCATGTCCGGCAACTGTGAGCAGCACACGATTATCGCCATTCACCACAACCGGAACCCGCCATTCATTCTGAACATGAATATAGTTCCTGTTGATCAGCTGATCATCCTGGTAAAATTCTTTTGTAAGGGAAATGGTACGGAACACTTCACCGACCGTTGCAGATTTAAATTCTTCGCGGGAAGAAAAGCCAAAGCCTGTTTCTTGTCCGGCCGGAATTCCTGCAAGCGCGGTTTGTAGTTGTTGCTGCGCAGCCTTTTTAACTTGCGCTTCCATGTTATCAATTATTGAAAATGAAAGGCAAATAATTGCAAGCGCGGATAACAGAAATGTAAATTTTCGCATGAGATTTTTTTTATTGCTTCAGCTAAGGCTAAGCACGAAGCAAAGTGTCACTTCTAAGGTAAATTATCCTTTGCTCAAAAGGAAAAAATAGCAGGACTTAAATGCTGAATTGTGCTAAAAACCGAGTTTACGGCAGGTTTATTTATTGAACGGTCGTTAATATTGGATTTACATCAGCCACTCAGAGTTTCATTTATTCTCAGCACTTGCGGAATCAACAGTTGAGTTGCATCATTTACGATACAAAAATCAGCCTTTTTTACTTTTTCTTCCTGCTTCATCTGGTTGTTCATGCGCTGAACAACGTTTGCCTTTTCTACACCATCGCGCTGCATCACACGCTGAATCCGGAGCTCATCCGGCGCAGCGACAACGATCATTCCGTCCAGGTTTTTATCATCGCCGATCTCAAATAAGATGGCTGATTCTTTTAAAACATATTTCGCATCACGGTTCGCTTCACAAAATTTTTCAAACGCTTTTGCAACAGCAGGATGAACAACTGCATTCAATTGCTCCAGCTTTTTTTTATCTGCAAAAACAAGTTCAGCTAATTTGCTGCGATTTAATTTATCTCCTGAATAAAGATCTTCACCGAATAAATCAGTGATTTGTTTTTTCAACTGCTCATCCGTTTCCTGTAATTCTTTTGCGATGCTATCAGAAATAAAAACAGGAATGCCTAATCGCGAAAAAATTTCTGCAACGGTGGATTTCCCACTTCCTATTCCGCCTGTTAAACCGATCTTTTTCATTTAAAAAAAAGAGGCCGACATAATTAGCCGGCCTCTATTGAAACTGTTATTTTTTATTTTGTTTTTACAAGACGAATT
>JBKJMR010000434.1:0-2773 GCA_046596275.1 Bacteroidia bacterium
TTTTTAGCTAAAACAACGGAATAAACACCGATTTATAGCTGGTAGATTTACCCTGATAAATGGTATTTGGCATGAGCAATTCATTCTACAGAAATGTTGTAAAACGAGGCTTGAACCCGAATATTGCCCAGCAAGGGAAAAATGTGCGATGTGCTTTTTTTATCATTAGGCAAGTTTCGCAAACTTGCCTAATGATAAAAAAAGCACCAATCACCTCTTTCTAATAATTAATAACCTGCTCTTCAATATTCGCCGGCAATTCCCGCTCTTCATATTGCTGCGTTCGTAATTGCGGAATAAATCCTGCCTCGGCAATTGCAGTTTGAATGCTTTTATAAGTAAAACGATGCGGCGCGCCTGCTGCGGAAACAACATTCTCTTCAATCATGATCGAACCGAAATCATTGGCCCCTGCATGCAGGCAAAGTTGTGCTATTTCTTTACCAACCGTAAGCCAGGAAGCCTGGATGTTTTCAATATTCGGAAGCATAATCCTGCTCATCGCAATCATCCGGATGTATTCGTCGCCGGTCACATTATTCGTTACTCCTTTTACGCGGCGAAGCAAGGTGCCGTCGTCCTGGAAAGGCCATGGAATAAATGCAAGAAATCCTTTTGCATCAGCCGGCTTTTCACTCTGAACCTGGCGCAGCCAAACAAGATGCTCAAAGCGTTCATAATGTGTTTCAATATGGCTGAACATCATTGTTGCAGAGGTCGTAAGCTTCAATTGATGGGCCGCACGCATTACATCCAGCCATTCCCGGCCCGAACATTTTCCTTTGGAGATCAGGCGGCGTACACGGTCGTTTAAAATTTCTGCACCCGCGCCCGGAAGTGAATCCAGTCCTGCCTCCATCAACGCTTTTAAAACTTCTGTATGCGTGCTCTTTTCGAGCTTGGTAATATGCGCGATCTCCGGCGGCCCGAGCGAATGCAATTTTAAATTCGGATACAAACGTTTCAGCTCGCTGAAAAGATCAACGTAATATTTTAAACCCAGATCTGGATGATGACCGCCCTGCAAAAGCAATTGTTCACCGCCAAGACGAAATGTTTCTTCAATTTTTGTTTTGTATGTGCTGATATCCGTGATGTACGATTCTGTATGGCCGGGAATCCGATAGAAATTACAAAACTTGCAATTCGCAATACAAACATTGGTGGTATTCAGATTCCTGTCAATGATCCAGGTGACTTTTTTTGAATTATTTTTCTTCTTCTTCCGCAATTCATTCGCCACAAACATCAATTCTGAAGTTGGCACATTTTCAAATAAAAATACACCTTCTTCCGCGCTGAGAAATTCGAAATTAAGGGCACGTTTTAATAAAAGATCACTTTTCATAGGAGGAAATTATCAACGCACAAAGGTCACTAGTTTTCTCCGATTTCCGACTCCCGGATCAAGTTAATTTCATCTTTAAATACCTCCTGCTGCAACTTCTTTTCCGCTTATCCCTTTTCTTTTCTGTACGGACCATGTTTTTCCGTTTCTTTTTAGCCAGGTATGCCGGTGTGTACTGCGAACTCTTTTTTTTCTACTTTTAACTCCCATAAATTCAAACCTAACATGACTGTTCTTAAACGTGCTGGTGCGCTTCCTAAAGAAAATGCTTTGGTAATTCTTTGCAGGAAAAATTCCGACTTCAAAAGTTTCGGACTTTCTTCATCTGCATACAGTGAAATAAAAAATGCACTTGCTATTGACAGGAAAGCATTCCAGGTTTCTAATAATTCGCAAATTGTTTTTGTGCTTGTAAAAGGGGACAAAGAAGCTCCGGATAAAATGCATGAAGGAATTCGTAAAGCCGGCGCAACGCTTGTCACTCTTTTTAATGATAATAAATTCACCACCGTTGCCCTTGCAGATGCGGATAAAAAAGATGAGCATTTGCTTGCGCTTGCAGAAGGAATTGTATTAAGCAACTACCAGTTTCTCAAATATAAAGTCACCAATAAAGAAAAAGAAACAAACACACTTCGCCAGCTCGATCTTATTTCTAAAACACTTAAAGATGCAGCTGTAAATCGTTTGCAGATCATTGTTGATGCAACCGCTACAGCAAGAGATTTAGTCAATGAGCCAGCAAATGCAATTGATGCTGTAACGCTGTCAAAAGAATTTCAGCGTCTCGGAAAAGAAGCCGGATTTAAAGTTGACGTGTACAACAAAACAAAAATCGAAGCGATGAAAATGGGCGGACTTATTGCTGTCAATAAAGGCAGTGATATTCCACCTACGTTCACAATCATGGAATATAAACCTGCACGATCACGGAATAAAAAACCGGTTGTGCTCGTTGGAAAAGGTGTGACATACGATACCGGCGGATACAATATCAAAGTCGGTAACGGAATGGAAACGATGAAGTGCGATATGGCGGGTGCTGCAGCGGTAGCCTGTGCCATGTGGGCTATTGCCAAAGCAAAACTTCCTGTGCATGTGATCGCGCTTGTTCCTGCAACGGATAACCGCATTAACGGAAATGGTTATGTTGCGGGTGATGTGATCACAATGTATAACGGACTTACAGTAGAAGTTTTAAATACAGATGCAGAAGGAAGAATGATTCTGGCAGATGCGCTTGCATATGGCGAACAATTCAACCCAGAGCTGGTAATGGAATTTTCTACGCTTACAGGAGCTGCAGTTGCTGCAATTGGTCAGTATGGAATTGTTTGTATGGGCACAGCGGATGAAAAAACAAAAGCAAAAATGAAGATCAGCGGAAATAACGTTCATGAACGTCTTGCTGAATTTCCTTTTTGG
>JBKJMR010000462.1:0-2938 GCA_046596275.1 Bacteroidia bacterium
CCTGACCAATACGCATTCACATACAAACCATCATGCGCCTGGATATCTGTTTGCATTCCTAATCCGTCAATTCCATTTCTTCCTAATGTATTCAGAAAAAGATCATGCGTCATTTCCGCACCCCAATGCGCGTCGGTTGCATAATTATCATAATTGGCAGTTGAAGTCCAGTTGTTATCACTGTCAATAATATCTATTGGTCCCGGAGCATGCGTATAAATATTTCTGCCGGTTTCAAACAAACGAAAGTTAGTTGGTGAAGTGCTGTCGGTGGTAATTGTTTGTGTTCCGTTAAAACCTGTAGCAGCTGTTCCCTGGCTGTCGATGTCAATTAAACGGGTTTGTTTGCCGATAATTTTTCCTGTGTTTGCATCAATGAAATAATAAAAACGTTTCAGAGGAACAAGCGACCACACATCCACTTTCCAGCAGAGATGATATTGATTTTTTTCATCGCGGAAAAAAACGGGGTAAGGTGCTTCCAGATTTTTTTCTTCTGCAAGACGCGTGGATTGCAAATCGTTTTTAGCGGTTTGAAGTGCACTCGCAGCGGAAATGGTTGAATTGTTTGTGGCAGAAATTCCTTTATAAAATTCACCATTGACAGAAATAACTTTTCCTGCTTTTGTATGAACGTAATAAACAGCTCCGTCAACACGTACATTTTTATAAAGCTGGTAATACCTGAAATGCGTCCAGCCCAGCTGATCGTTTTCGGTTTTATACAATTGGAAAGAAGTTTCACCGGATGTTCCGAGAATTTCTTTCAGCAGGACGTTATGATCACCCAAAACAGGTTGCGTTCCGAAATGCACAAACGAATAGGTCTGTCGCTTGTCATCAAGAATAATTTTGTCGGCGCCCGGAACTAATTTTGCCGCATCAGGCCCGGTATAGATTTTTGCAAAAGAAGAAGCCGCAATACATGCAGCGAAGAGAGTAAGTTTAATTTTCATGTAGAGGAGGAACTTGATTATTAGTATAAGAAAGATAGTGAAAAGGTTTAATATTCTGTTGACAATTGCCGGATTTGAGGGGCATATTGTCAAAAATATAGGTGCAAGTTGAGGTATTGTGTCGCTTTCTACAACTCAAAATCCTCAACTGGCATTTTTCCGCTAATAACTGGATTGAAAACAGGAATCCGCAATTGGTCTAAAGGAGTTCAAGTTTCCATTTATTAGTTTTGCACAATCGCAACCAATCATTCAACTTTTCTATGGAATCCAAAACTATTCTTCCCGATTCTTCTGTTGCGTTGTTTGTGAAGAATATACTCGTCTTTGAGGAGAACGATAAGAACAAAACAACTGTTTTACCTTTTTATGCGGATGGTTATCCGGGAATCATGTTCCAGCACACCGAGCATGGGTTATATGTTTTGCCTCACAATAAAAAAATGCCTGAATTGTTTTTATACGGACAAACCATTCACCCGATCGAGTTGAAAATAGAAGGGGCTTTCTGTTTTATCGTGTTCCGGCTTTATCCTTTTGTGCTGCAAAGTTTTTTTAATGTAAATCCTGCCACCCTTAATAATGACTGTTATGATCTGACAGCATTAAAAGATAGCGGCGTTCACGAACTGATTGTTCGCCTCAATGAAACGAATGCGGAAAAATGGGAAAAAAGTATCGCCGCATTTTTATCTTCCGTATTTGAAGCTAAAAAAGAAAAAATAGATTTTAAGATCCAGCAGGCGCTTCAGCTGATTATTCAAAGTAACGGACTGCAAACAATAAAGGCAATTCGGGAAGCGCTGAATATTACCGAAAGGACATTCGAAAGACGATTTACCGAACAGACGGGAGTCACTCCAAAGCAATTTTCAAAAATGATCCAGTTCCAGGTTTCGCTCGATGATTTATCCGGAAAGGATCATGTGCAGCTAAGCGATATCGTTTATAAAAACGGATTTGCTGATCAATCGCATTTTATCCGGGTTTTTAAAGCATTCACAGGTAAAACACCTGGTAAATTTAATGCGAAGAGTGGATAAGTATTTTGTCGGTTTTATTCTATTTTAATCTTGCAGTGCGAAGGATCTTTGTGAAAGCTATTCACGACGTAAAAACTACTTCGCATGTTTTCCTTTCAAAGCGCAACCTCATTTATAACTATATTGTTTGCAGGACTGATAGCAGGTTTGTTTTTCAGCTATTCCTGTTCCGTGAACATTGGATTAAAAGCATTGCCGGATGAAACATACCTCAAAGCAATGCAATCCATAAATGCCGCGATACAGAATCCATATTTCTTTTTGTGCTTTATGGGATTGCTTTTTTTGCTTCCGGTGAATGCGTGGTTAGTATATGACCAGCGGGACAAAACTTCATTTTACTTCGTATTAGCTGCGGCTGTGTTTTATTTCCTTGGTGTTTTTATAGTAACTGTTTTTGGAAATGTTCCATTGAATAACCTGCTAGAAAAATTTAGTATAGCCTCCGCAGCTACCAGTGAGATTTCTTCAATGCGGTTCAACTTTGAAGGGCGATGGAATGCATTTCACCTTGTAAGAACAATTGCCGCAATTATTTCTTTCGCTCTTATGATACTTTCTATAACTAAACTTAATCCCAAAGTCCTGTGAAACTTCTCCGCTTCCTGTTTGTTATTTCCTTTTTACTTTTTATATCTGCTTTTGCTAATGATGCAGGTGAAAAAAATGGTGAGCTCATTTACAAAACAGGAAAGAACGAAGATGGCAAAAAGATGCTCGACAAAAATGCATCGCGTATTAAGATTGCTAAATCGTGCCGGACTTGTCATGGAAAAAAGGGTGATGCGATGAAAGGTATTTCTATCAGTTATTCCTTTTTATCTGATCCGCGTAATTTTGCTGTTCCTTATAATGATTCCTTGTTATTTCGTTTTCTTGACGATGATTTGAAAAGTGATGGAACAAAAGCGAATATAGGAGTGATATGGAAAATGCCGG
>JBKJMR010000558.1:0-3454 GCA_046596275.1 Bacteroidia bacterium
TCCCGCACATAGATAAATTCGTCACTATTGGCGGGATTAAAGCACGGAGTTCTATACCATGATTGAGGAAAGGAATATTGAAAACCGAAAGCTGACGAAGAACTCCCGAAAAAATAACAATCTTCCTCAAGCGTAGGAATGACATTATCCTTGCGGCACGAAGCCACAAGAATAATGATGATGCCGATTGAGAATAGCTTACTTCTCATTGTGCGTAATGATTATTTTTTTCTGTATGATTCCTTTTTCTGTGGTCATGCGAACGATATACATTCCCTCTGCGAGCGCAGTTGTCTGTATTGTGACCTGATGATATCCTGTTAGATATTTCTCTTCGACTTTCGCTTCAATGAGTCTGCCGCTTACATCGAATAATTCGATCTGTACTTGCTGTGCCTCATCAAGCGTAAAACCAATGTTGAGCGTATTGTCGGCAGGGTTCGGGAAGGGATTAAGTAACATTCCTCCAACATTGTTATTCTCTATTCCTGTTGCATTTGCATCATGGGTATAGATCGTAGCCGCTACTTGCGTGCCTGCGGGAAAACTTGTCGGAAGCCAGAGATTGACTTGCTGCCCTGTCGCGAGATTATATGTGAAATGATAATCAAACGTTTCTATTATCAATTGCGTCGTTGAATACGAAACGATATTGCAATCCATGTTTGCAAACAGCGGATTAGAAGGGCGAACGCCAAAACTGTTAGATGATCGTGTCCATACGGCAAGAATGGTTTCGCTTGGGCTTATATCATTGAAGTTAAGCGTATGAGTTACCTTGTACACATCAGCCAAATACGTCCCGGGCGAAATATTTTGATAATTATCGGCAAAAACAACCTGTGTTGCCGTTTGGTACAATGTCGGCACGATGCTAAAAGTTGTCGCGCCATGCGAGTCCGAATAGTGGTGTATTTTATACGGCAAAGAAACTGCGACTAAAGCATCACCCGCGTTCAATCTCCCGAAGCCCGAATAATCATCGAACCCAACGCTTGCAGGATTTGCAGTAATGTCGGTCGCGGTACGTTGCATCAATTGCTCGACGTCTTCGGGAGCGAGATTAGTCCATGTCGGAAACGGTTGGTCGTGCGCGCTGACCATCAACGCGGCTACGCCTGAGACATGCGGGCCTGCAGCTGATGTACCGTTGAACGTATGATAACCATTAGTGGCAGTTTCTGTCGTATAGACTATTTGTGATGTGCCTGGGGCAATTAAATCCATGCCCATGCCATAATTCGCCGCATAATTATCGCCCACAGAACCATCTTGATAATTTCCGTCAGTACTGCTTGAGCCAACTGAGATCACACACGGATCATAATAGCATGCAGGATAACGAGCTTGCGTATCTCCGTCATTTCCTCGACCAGCCACAAAAATAACTCCGTTTACATGCGCAAAATCTACTGCATCACGGAGCAAGAATGAAGTGGCGTCTGTTTTCCAGCTGTTATTCATCACGTGCATTTCATATCCCCCTACGCTTTGGCTTTTAGCACCACCAACAATTGCAAGATTGACTAAATTCATACTTGTTATCGTCCCTTGACTATCAAAAATACGCATATTGTATAGGGAAACTCCGGGATTATTTACCGTTCCATCGCCACCCGCTATTCCTGCAATCCCTGTTAAATTGTTGCGATAGGCACCAATGATTCCTGCGCAGCTTGTACCATGGCCATGGGGATCATACGGCAAAGAAATTGAGCTATTAGAGACATAGTCATATCCACCCGCGACCTTTGCATTATTTAAGTCGTCATTGTCAGAATCAATCCCTGAATCAAACACGCCAACACGAACGAATTGCTTGCCGACTTCAATATCCCATGCCGGTTGAACATTAATATTTGCGTTCGGATATGTGGGCGTTGCATGCAGGCTCCCTTGCGGAGTGACATAGAACGGATCATTTGCGCTTGCTGTCATTTCAGCGATAGGGGCTACTTCTGCATACCAAATGGTGGGTTGCATTCTGTTGAGACTGTCAGCGACAATCGTATCAGCGATGCCTTCCGGAAAAATGCGGAACGCTGCCCAAAAAGAAGGAATGCGCACATTCTCCCCGAGCCGCGAAATTGAAATGGTGTCGGTCGTTAAAAGGTCTGGAAAAATCTTCGCTATTTTCCATTTTGATACGTCTGCGCCGAGCTTGGCGTTCATTTCTAAAAGCGTTGTACTGCTGACAAAATCTGCGACAATGCCGAATTGCAAATCTGTATTATCAATATTGGCATAGTTCAATACAGCCGGATCAGGTGCGAAACGGACGGTCACTTCACCCTCGACGTATTGATGTCCTTGAAATGTTCCTGCGGTCGTTGTCTTTTCTAAACGCTCGTACTTTACCGTACCGTATTGATTGCCTGTTACTGTAGTCGTTTTTCCAGAAACATAAATTTCATCACCATAAAGATTGAGATCAAATGCTTCGTCTGTTCCATTTCCCGTACCATTGAAATATTGTTCCCACTGCTTATTACCATTCGCATCGTATTTAATCGCGAGAAAATCTTTATTGCCGTTGCAATCCATTTCGCCTGTAATGAAAAAATTGCCGGCAATATCCGACCTCACTCTCCTTGCTTCTCCATTGTGCCACGAAATCGGCGAAGAGTGACGGCGAACCCACAGCTCTGTACCGCTTGTGTCGTATTTAATCGTGGTGAAATCTTTTCCTCCTGCAACTTTTTCAGTAAAGCCGGTGATGCAAATATTGCCTGATCCATCAAGTGCGAGTGAATTGGCGCAGTCATTCCTATTCTCTCCATTATATGTTGCTGACCACTGCAATACCAAACTATTGTTGAGCTTGATCGTGCGCATGTCGCAAGTTGTATTATTCTGATAAACACTCCCCGTCACAAAGGCATTTCCGCTTGCATCCAGCGTAAAGGCTGTTGCCTTATCCCATCCGTTACCAGATGATACAGTATGACGATATGATGCAGCCTGAACGCCCATTGAGTTGTATTTAATTACAAATATATCAGATCCAGTGATTGAATTTGCACTTCCTCCAGCAATAAAAATATTTCCGCTGTTATCCAATGCAATTCCACAGGGCACATCAGGCAGCGTCAGATAATTGTATCGTGACACCCATTGCTGTACCCCACTTGCATTGTATTTGATTGTCACGTAATCAAGGTTCGCAAAATTGCCGGTTCCCTTGCTTGCGCCAGTCACAAATACTTCGCCCATTGCATTGACCACGATCCCCGAAACGACATCATAATTATTTCCCGGGCCATTATAGGTCGCAGACCAAAGCAAACTTCCGGATGAGGAATATTTCAAAACCAGATAATCCAGGCTTGAAGTTGCGGAGCTGTAAGTCGCACCGCCAACATATATATTTCCCGATGCATCGAATGTCACACTTGTGCCGTAGTCCGAACCATTTGATGTGTCATTATAGCTTTGCCCACATGCAGTTGTCCCG
>JBKJMR010000576.1:0-6561 GCA_046596275.1 Bacteroidia bacterium
TTCTTTTTTCTCTTCTTTCAATCGGTCTTTAAGCAAACGCCTGATTCCTGCACGGATAGCAGAGTCGGGAAGAAGGTTTTTTTCGAGAAGTGTATCGATATTCATAGCTGCAGGTTAGCCGTTAATGTGAAATGATAAATTTTTCGCTGACAGAATTTGAACCTTGAAATTGAAGCACGGCAAAATAAATTCCACCGCACATAGGAGCTGTGTTGAGAATGATTTTATTTCCGCTGTTTACGAATGCAGAAGTTTGATTTATTAACTGCCCGGCAGAATTATAAATAGAAATAGCTGTGGGAATTTCGTTCGTATCAGAAAATGAAATTTCCAGCTGGTCTCCATTTTGAAAAAGGGAAGGTTGATTGTTATTCGCAATATCAGTTGTGCTTAATGGCAACGAGTAAATCATATCGGTATAAGCAAACCATTGGTAGCCGATTAAATTTATTCCGCTGGTCCAGGAAGAAGGATCATTCTGAAAATCGGTGGTGTAAGTGGAAAAAGCCTGTGTCTCCGGATTAGAAGTTAACCACGGGCCCATGAACGATTGTTCCGAAGAGAAAATGACAATAATATCGACTGGTCCGGATGGAGCGCCTGCAAAATCAGAAAGGCGTGTTTGTGTGTAACCGTAAACAGTTGCATCGGTAGCAACGTAAGAATGCAACAGCACACGATCACACAATCCTGCAATCTGCCGGCATTGTCCTGCATTCGGCCAGCCCACGTAGGTTTCAGAGATCAGGTTATCCAGCGCCGCGAGCGAATCTATTTTCCGCAGCTCATTTTTAAAAAAGAAGAATGCGCCTGCAGTATCACATGGAAGTGATGCGGGCTGTAAATAAGTTGTGCAATAATAACCTGAAGGACCCGTAGAGGACGTAATCCAAAATTCAAATTCGAGATTGTAAACATCAAATTTTTCATTGGTATTTGAATGCGCCGAGTTATAAGGCCGGATGCGATTTTCAAAGAACCAATAATTTTCTGCAATCGCCCCGACTTTTTGAATGCCGTATTGGGTTTTAGCACGATTTATAAATGCAGCCAATGGAGCAATCGAATTAAAATTGGTCATGTCGTATTGCGCATGAACCAAATGCAGCTGGTAAAAAGCGAGATAATTAAAACCATTCAGCTGTGCATAATTCAGCAAGCTATCTTCCCGCAACGTATTTCCAAGAATGCTGTTAAAACCATCCACATACAAACCTTTTACAGTCTGCGCAGGAAGCGATGTGAAAAATGAAAAGCAGAAAATAAAGGCAAGCAGGAAATTCCTCATGCTTACTTTTTCTTAAACCATGGAACAAAAACACTCGTGGTGCGCTGGTATTCTTTATACAATTCACCGCGGGAACGAAGGGATTGCTCTTCTGTCATTGGAATGCCGGTGACTTTCCAAATGAGATAAAAAATAGTGAGCGGACAAACGATAGAGATCCATCCATACGGACTTGAGAGTGCGAAAATGAAAACGGATACCCAGATCATAAACTGGAAAAAATAATTCGGGTGACGTGAATAATTCCACAATCCATCCTGGCAAACTTTTCCTTTATTCGCCACTTTCTTTTTGAAATTCTGTAATTGCCAATCTGAAATCGCTTCACCGATAATGCAGACCAGCCACATCCCTGCGCCGATCATTTCAAGCATCGTGAGCGGCTCCGAAGCATTCAGCGCGATGATAAAGAATGGAATTGCAAGAAAAATATTTGAGAGCGCTTGTGCCTGAAAGAACAGAAAGAACGTGCGGTTTGCATTCGGCGCCCATTCTTTTCGCAATTGCGCATAACGGCCTTCTTCCACATCCAAATGCGAGCCCACGCGGATCAACAAATAAATTCCAAGACGCAAGCTCCACAATCCGGCAAGCGCACAAACCAATTGTTTTCTTGGCTCAAAACCCTGCGCCATAAAATAAATGACAGCAGCAATCACCGTAAAATTAAAAGCCCAGAAAATATCTACAACACCCGCGTTTTTAATTTTATACGCCCAGATCCAAACGAGGATCATTACAACGGAGCAAGCCGCAAAAGCAACGAGTGGGATTTGAATAAAAGGGTTCATCGGGAGAAAAGGTTGGTGGTTAGTGGCTTTTTTTGTTGGTGGTAAATGGATATTATTTTGAATGTTTTTTAAGCGTGTCAATTATAAATCAACTCCACTAACTCTCCACCAACTTTTTCATCTACCACCTCCGCCGCGGCGGACACCAGCTTTTTTCCCTACTGTTTCCTCAGTTTTATTATTCCGATAAAGTTAAAAAACCGGATAACAGGATACGTTGGATCAAACTCGAACCAGCGTTGAGCGAAATTTGCGCTGTTCGGTCTCTTATGATGATTGTTCTGAAATAATTCTCCCATCAAAAGCAATTCGATCGGAAACGAGTTTTTAGAATGATCATCATTGTCAAAATTCGAATAACCGTATTTATGTCCGCACCAGTTTACAATCGCACCCTGCACCGGCCCGATTAAAAAATGCACCGGCAAAAGCAAGAACATCCACCATTGTGTTGCAAATGCTAAATAGAAAAGAAAATACAGCACACCGAAAAGAATGCGGATCGTCCAGCTATCAGAAATTTTATCCATCGCAGGCCAGGTAGGATAATTTCCCCTGAACGCAGGTTCCGGCTCTGTTTTGTGATAAACAAAATCGTGATAAATGCGTTTTGTTTTCATCATCAATCCCCAAACATCTTTTATAAAATGTGGAGAATGCGGATCTTTTTCAGTGTCGCTGTACGCATGATGCATTCGATGCATAATTGCATACGCGCGCGGATTTAAAAACGATGCGCCTTGTGTGAGGAAGGTGAGCATGTAAAATGTTTTTTCCCAAAACGGTGACATCGTAAACATCTTATGCGAAGAATACCGGTGAAGGAAAAAGGTCTGGCAGAAGAGGGATAAAAACCAGTGACAGAGAAAAAATATGAGTATTGCCATTATCCTGCAAATATACGCACTGATCAGCAGTTTGGATTTTTAAATGTTTGTAAAATCTCATTGCCGCAGGGGCATTTTTTACCCAATGAATTTTTATTCCATGGAAACAGCTGCTAATCAACCTAAACAATATAATAGCAGGCAAATTTCCCACGCATCATTTAACTATTTTTACCGAAACGCAAGAAAATCAGACCCTGATGGATTACAGTAAACTCAAGCGCAGGTCTTCTTATCCTTTCGAAACAATTGGTGTTGCCATCGCATTTTCCCCGCGACTGGAAGCCCTTTTAAGCGAAGCGAAATTAATGGCTGACAAATTCGGTGCGCAACTTTTGCTTATGCATATCGGTGAAAGAACGCGCACCAAAGAAGCAAAGCTGGATGAATCCATGCGTAAGCTCGGCATTAACGAAAAGAAAACACGGGTCATCTGGCACGAAGGCGATCCTGTCAATACACTTCTTGAATTATGCAAGCTCAATATTGTCGATCTGCTGATTGCAGGTGCAATGCAGAAAGAAAATGTGCTGAAATATTATTTAGGTTCTGTTGCAAGGAAAATTTCCAGGAAAGCAAAATGTTCTGTTTTGTTATTGATCAATCCATTGAAAGAAGGAACACGCTTTAAAAAGATCGTGGTCAATGGAGTGGAAAATCCGAAAACAGTGCATACCATTAATTCTACTGTTTATTTCGGAAAGCAGGTGCAGGCAAAATATATTACAGTGGCAACCGAAGTACACCAGGAAGGATTGGCAATGGCAATGGCGAGCGAAAGCACTGCCGGTGAAGCTTCTAAATTGCGAAAAGAGTTCACTGATGACGAGCTTAGCAAAGTGCATGATATTATTACAAAAGTAAGTGAGCACGAAGGAATTGAAATCTCTGAAAAGCTGATCAAAGGAAAACCCGGTTATGCCATCAGGCAATATGCGGAATCAAAAAAAGCAGACCTTCTTGTGATCAATTCACCGGATGTAAAGTATGGACTCATCGACCGGCTTTTTACGCACGACATGGAATATATTCTTGAAGATCTTCCGTGTAATGTTCTAATAATTCATTCCAGGGTTTCCTGATGATAGCAAAATTATCCCATGCCGATCTGATCATCTTCCTGCTTGCAATAAGCACGATGCTGATACTTGCGCGTATTATTTCCGAGTTGGGAAAACGCTTCAAACTTCCGATGGTGATGGGCGAATTGATCGTTGGTATTTGTCTTGGTCCTACGGTTCTTGGCAAGCTGCTGCCTGATGTTCACGGCTATTTATTTCCACTTGCAACCAATCCCAACGTATCACTCGCGCTCGATGGAATTTTCAGCATCTCGGTGATCATGCTTTTGTTTGTGGCAGGGATGGAAGTGCAGCTGTCTATTGTATTGAGACAGGGAAAAGCTGCTATTGCAACCGGATTTGGCAGCATGATCATTCCTTTTATTGTCGGATTTGGTGCAGCGTATTGGTTGCCTTCCCTGTTCGGAATGAACCTTGAAAGCAGCAGCAGGTTATTATTCGCACTTTTCCTCGGAACAGCATTGTCAATTTCCGCGTTGCCCGTTATTGCAAGGATCCTGATGGACATGAATCTTTTCAAAACAAAAGTGGGAATGATAATTATCGCCGCTGCCATGTTCAATGATCTTGTCGGCTGGCTTTTCTTTTCAGTCATCCTTAGTATGAGCGGACAAAATCATAATTCATTGGGCATTGGCTACACGGTCATTTATATTATCGCATTCGGAGCATTTATGCTTTTCATCGGCAGAAGAATTATTGATAAAACGCTTCCGTGGATTCAAACAAAACTTTCATGGCCGGGCGGTGTGCTTGCAATGAGCCTTGGATTGTGCCTGTTATGCGCCGCATTCACAGAAAGTATAAATATTCACGCCATACTCGGTGCCTTTATTGCAGGAATTGCAATCGGCGATTCGGTCCAGCTGCGCGAACAGGCAAGAGATATCATTCACCAGTTCGTAACGAATTTTTTCGCACCCTTGTTTTTCGTTTCCATCGGATTAAAAGTTGATTTCATTAATAATTTCGATTTAGGAATTGTGCTGATAATATTAGTCCTTGCCTATGTTGGTAAAGTAATAGGAGCTACCGGTGGCGCATTGCTTGGCGGATTATCAAAAAGGAATGCGCTTGCAGTTGCGTTCGGACTTAATGCGCGTGGTGCAATGGAAATTATTCTTGGAACGCTTGCTCTGAATGCAGGATTGATATCACAACCGATTTTTGTCGCACTTGTGATCATGGCATTTATCACGAGCTTAACGAGCGGACCATTGATGAGAAGATTTGTTGAACCGGAAAATAAATAAAATGCTCGGACTTAAATTAGCAACAGATCCTCGCTGGGTAAATATTGTCGAGAGCAATATTGATGAGATTCTTACAGACCATGCATTCTGCGAACAGAAAGCAGCTTCAAATGCAATTTCAATTATCGTCAATCATCCCGAATACCCGGAGCTGGTAGAAAGTATGGTCGCCATCGCGCGTGAAGAGCTGGAACATTTTGGAATGGTACATGATCTCATCCGTGAGCGCGGACAAGTGCTCGGTCGCGAAAGAAAAGATTCTTACGTGAATGAACTCATGCAATTCATCAAAATCCCCAACCGTGAAAGAGTAGAAGTGCTCGTCGATCGTTTATTGCTCGCCGCCATGATCGAAGCAAGAAGCTGTGAAAGGTTCAGGGTATTATCCGAAAATATCAAAGACGAAAAGCTCGCCAAATTTTACCGCGAGCTCATGATCTCCGAAGCCGATCATTACACCATCTTCATCACCTTCGCAAGAGATTTAGGAAAAGGAGTAGATGTAGAAAAACGATGGCAGGAATTTTTAGCCTACGAAGCCACCGTCATCGCGAAATATGGGAATGATGAGAGGATTCATGGTTAAAAGGTTTCTTGTTTCTTGTTTCTGTTTTGTTGTTAGTTGTTTGTAGTTAGTTGTTCGTTACTTGTTGTTCGTTATATTTTTTTTAACCCGAAACCCGAAACCCTCCCGATCGTGATCGGGACGAAACCCGAAACTGAAAACCCGAAACTTTTTTCTAACTTTAGTTCTGCAACAGCACTTCGAACTAACCACTCCGAACTAATAACCACTCTCTATGGTAAAATTTATCTTCCTTTTTATCACCGTAACATGTTTGAGCTCCTCTACATGGGTTGCAAATGACATTTCAGGCACATGGCTGAATAAAGACCAGGATGCGCACATCAAGATTTATTCTTCGTACGGAAAATACTATGGTCAGATCGTGTGGTTGAAAATTCCGAATGATCCTGAAACAGGGAAACCAAAATTAGACAAACATAATCCGGATGCATCGCTCCGGACAAAGCCCGTGCTTAATCTTATCATTTTAAAAGATCTCGAATTTGATGCCGACGACCAGGAATGGACAGACGGGGAAATCTACGATCCGAAATCAGGAAATGATTACAGCTTAACCTGCAAGCTCAAGGATAAAAATAATATGGAGCTGCGCGGTTATATGGGAATCTCATTACTCGGCAGAACAGATATCTGGACAAGAGTAACCCAGTGAGAAGGATGTACGATTTATG
>JBKJMR010000115.1:0-9797 GCA_046596275.1 Bacteroidia bacterium
ATCATCCCATAACTCTTGATCATTAATAATTAAAATCAAAAAAGATGAAAAAACTACTCCTGTTTACAATGTTGGGTTTATTTACCCTAACTGCCGAAGCGCAGGTTCCGGTTGCCACAGCCCCGGCCAGTTGGTGTTGCGGAACTGATCTCACGGTTTCCGGTTCATGGTACAAACAATTCAAATCACAACCAGCACCAATTTATTATGTATGGGAATTATGGCATTGTGATCAAAATGGCGTTTTGATCAATCCTAATCCATTGGTGTTTTCTTCCGGCACGCTGGCTGGTGGTCCTAATGGGAATTATGTCTTTACAAATACAGCTAACTACACGACTTGCGGAGAATATTATCTCGTGCAGCTCAACATAACACCTAATGGCGGCAACTGGTATGTTGCAACACAAATCGTCCAGTGCCTGGCAACTCCACAACCAGCCATTACAGGATCTGCTTCCTGTGGATTTGGAAATTACAGTGCTACACCAACAGGCGCAGGTTATTCTTACCAATGGAGTGCATCTTACAATAGTGCGCCCTATAATTCACTTTTTCCGAATGGCAGCAATTGCGGAGTCGGAACAGGCAATTTTAATGCGGTTAAAGTAATTGTAACCGATGCAAATGGCTGCGTTGGACAAACAACCCAAAGTGTAACGAATACAAATCCCAATATTGATGCAGACTTTACCCTTACCTGTACTTCCTATGGCCCAAACGATCCTTATTTCTATGTAACCATTACACGCAGCGGAAGCTATTCACTTACAGGTGTAACTTCAGAGGTAATCCAGGTGCAGGATATTAATACCAACGTGCAAATGTCATACAATACCTGCTGGACTTCCAGTGCAAATACCTGGAGTGCACCAATAAGGCTTTTCGGGTATGACGGACCAAACTTTTTTACTTACACCAATAATTGTTCGGCATCGATCCCTGGGTATCAATATGGTCGCATGGATAAAAACCATTCTTACCGCATTGAACATTACATCTGGGTAAATGGATGTATGAAATGGATTTCTCACGCGTTTAATTACACAAACGGAATTTATTGCACCAACTGCCGCGAAGGACAGCCGGCAACAGAAGAGAATGAAACCCTTGCAACAACAGTTTATCCAAACCCAAACAACGGAGCCTTCACTGTTCAACTAAATGAATCAGCAGAAAATGCACAAGCTGAATTAATTAATTTGCTCGGCGAAAGAGTTGATGCGTTTACATTCTCAGGAACAAGTTTCAGCTATTCACCAGCGCAAACTTTAGCTCCGGGCGTTTATTTGCTAAGAGTTACTACTAACGGAGTTGCAAATACACAACGAATCGTTATAGAATAAATTTGAATTATATTTTCTTCAGCCGGAATGTGCAATTGCATGTTCCGGCTTTTTTTTATTTCTCTTCCTCTCGGCACAATCGATCAGGTTAATTCTTCATTGCATCGAAAACTCACAATGCCAAAGCCTTCTTCTTCCGAGATTAACGCAATATAAATTAACCTGACTTATGAAACACACCTTACTCTTTTCTGCTATCGGCATCGGAACATTGCTTGGATTAAATTCCTGCAAAACAGTTTACGAACCAAATACAGTAAATACACCGCTCTTCAATAATCATGGAGAATTCCGCGCATACGTTGATCCTACAAATGTGCAGCTCGCATATGCGCTCACAGATCACATCGGTATTATGGCGAACGGCTTTCGTGTTACAGCGCAAACTGATAATAATTCAATTAATGGAAAAGGTGGATTAGTAGAATTCGGATTGGGCTATTATAAGCCGGTTAATGGATTTATTTTTGAAACTTATGCCGGTGGCGGAATGGGATCAGTTAAATTCAGCGAAAACAAACAGGAGAATAATACAACCGTAGTAAGAAATTATTCGGCTAATGGCATGCGCTTTTTTGTTCAGCCAAGCTTTGGTTTTGCAGGTAAATTTTTCGAAGCCGCAGTTACACCACGTTTCTGCTTAGGCAAATACAGTAACATTCAAACCAACTACACACAACAAGAACAGATAGACGGAAAGTTTTATAATATAAATGAACCTGTCTGGGCATTTATTGAGCCTGCACTTACTTTACGCGGCGGATACAAATGGATAAAGCTCCAGGCACAATTCGGATTTTCTCAAAAATTAAACGGACAGCCACTCACTTACAAATCTTCTTTTGTAAACCTGGGATTGACATTTGATTTGAATCGTTCAAGAGAAGAGTAAACATTCTTTCATACAGAACACGGATAACGCGGATTGAACGGATAAAAACGGATAAAATTATCCGCGTAAATCCGTTCAATCCGTTTCATCCGTGTTCCATCCAATCGTTTCATTGCAGGAATTTCATTATCTTTAATGATCCAGCAATACATACTGATGAAACAATTCTCCTCTATCGTCGCAGGCTTAGTTATGGCTTGTTCTCTGCATGCACAATCTGCTCAACGTTCAGAACCCGTTCAAACGCAAGCGCAAAATTCCATCAGCGATACAATTGATATTCTGCATTACACCGTAAAGCTGAATATCACTGATTTGATCACCGACACCATCCGCGGTGGAACCAGGGTGAAATTTACTCCGCGTATCAATGGTGTAACTGAACTGCCTCTCGACCTTTTGCGCATGACGATCGATTCCATTGTTTTGAATTCCGGTTTGCTTTCGTATGCATACAATGATACGCTGCTCAAAATTTCACTTCCTGCAACAATGAATACCGGCGACACTTCAGAGATTGCCATCTGGTATCACGGTCGTCCGCAAATGGATCCGGGACCGAATGTCTGGGGAGGATTTTATTTCAATCCGCCTTATGCATACAACCTCGGCGTAAGTTTTAATTCCGATCCGCATTGTTTCGGTCGCGTCTTTCATCCGTGCTTCGATAATTTTGTGGAGCGTGCTGCTTACACATTTATCATCGGCACAACTACCGGTTACAGCTCTTACTGCAATGGAATGTTGCTTGCAGATACAACAGATGCAAATGCTGTTCGCTGGAGAACATGGGATTTGGAAGAACATATTCCTTCGTACCTCGCTTCCATTTCTACTGCAACATACACGCATGTAAATCAATCGCACACCGGGCCATACGGAACTTACCCGATTGTATTGACAGCATTACCTGCCGATACAACGAACATGAAAAATTCTTTCATTCATTTGGAAGATGCGATCGATGCATATGAAACACGTTTTGGTCCGTATGAATGGCCGCGTGTTGGTTTTTGTCTTGTGCCGTTCAGCAGCGGCGCGATGGAACATGCAACAAATATCTCTTACCCGAGAGTTGCAGCAAATGGCTCACTTACTTACGAAACAATTATGGCGCATGAATTTTCTCATCACTGGTGGGGCGATCTTGCAACATGTAATCACGAAGGAGAAATGTGGCTGAATGAAGGCTGGGCAGTTTATTCAGAATATGTTTTTACAGAATGGGTGTACGGTCACGCGGCGTATTCCGATGCGGTTCGTGCTAATCATGATGAAATGGTTCACCTCGTACATTTGCGTGAGGGCGGATATTTAGAGCTCGACAGCATTCCGCATCAATATACATATGGCGATAATGTATACCTGCGCGGTTCTGATGTTGCTCACACACTGCGCGGTTATATGGGCGATTCACTTTTCTGGATTGGTCTTCAGTATCATTTAGCAAATAGCCAATTCACAGATGTAACAAGCGCACAGTTCCGCGATAATTTAATCGCAGCAACCGGGCAAACTTTTCTGAATGATTATTTTAATGATTGGGTTTTTAATGCAGGGTGGCCACATGTTTCTGTTGACTCATTTGTTTCCATTCCTAATGGTCCGAATTTCGATGTGACATTTTATGTAAAGCAAAAATTAAGAGGCGCGCCGAATTATTTTACCAATATGCCAATGGATTTTACCTTCTTCGATGCAAATTGGAATTCAGTTACCCAGCGAAATTTTATTTCTGGCCAGAATGGAAATTTCACAGCAACACTTCCATTCAACCCGGTAATGATCGCAGTAGACATTGAAGAAAAGATAAGCGATGCAATCACGGATGAAAAGAAAATAATAAAAACAACCGGTACACATAATTTTGTTCTCGCACGTTGCAATCTAACAGTAAGCGCGATTACGGATTCTGCATTCATTCGTATCGAACATAATTACGCTGCGCCCGATCCTATTCAGAATAATGTAAATAATTATCGTTTGTCAACAGAACGTTACTGGACAGTCGACGGAATTTTGCCATCAACATTTATTTCCAAAGCACGCTTTACTTATGACGGCCGCACAGGTTCAACAAACGGTCCTTCCAACTGGCTCGATAATTTGCTTATTCCCGCGAATGGCGATAGCGTAATTTTACTTTACCGTCGTGATGCTTCTGAAGACTGGCAGGAATATCCACATTACACAAAGTTTGTTTTCGGACCATCAGCAAGCTCAAAATATGGTTACGTCGATGCTGATTCACTCAAGCTCGGGCAATACACTTTTGCAATGGGCGTATCACAGGTTTTGATTGGTGTGAATGAGCTTCCTTCACCTGCTCCAGTTATTTCTGCTTATCCGAATCCGGCAGGCGATCGTTTAACTATCGACTGGACTTCAGAAAATCATGATGCTGTGCTGGTTAACGTTTATGATGCCGATGGAAAAATTATGTTTTCAGAAACAATGACCGGTGAAGAAGCAAAATTAGAAACCGCTCGCTGGACAGATGGATTTTACATTGTGGAAGTGATCCAGGGTGAAAAACTGCTTGGAAGAAAACAGGTTATGATTTTGCATTAAAAAAAAGATCTCCATGAATCAAAATTGGTATGACGAATTACCGGGTGAAATAAAAAAATCGGTAGATAAAGGTCTGGATGATGCTCGAAACGATAAAATCACACCTCATGCGGAAGTCAAAAAGAAATATGAAAAATGGCTAAGGTCAATGTCATCAAAGCTAAGAATATAATATTTTTTATTACCGCGCCATGAATGACGCGGTAATAAAACGCACCGCAAATGGCTTTAGCCAAACATACAGGCAAAACACTTTTCCATGTTTATCTCCCTTATTACAAAATCCTAAACGTAAGAAATATTAAATCTCCTCAATGAAAATCATCGGCCTCATCGGCGGCATCAGCTGGCATTCAACACAAGATTATTATCGTAATATCAATGAAGGTGTAAATGAAAAGTCAGGTGGACTTGAATATCCGCGATTGATCATTCACTCGATGAATTATGGCGAGATCAAACGAAACAATGATGCCGGCGATTGGGATGCAACTTTTAAGCTATTAGCCGAAGCTTGCGATAATATGAAAGCAGGTGGCGCGGAAGCAATCGTGATTTGCGCAAATACAATGCATTTGCTGGCAGATCGCATTGAAGAAAAAGTACAACTGCCGGTCATTAATATTGCTGCCGAAACAGCAGAAGTAATTTCTAAAAAAGGTCTGAATAAAGTAGCCTTGCTCGGCACAAAGTTTACCATGGAAAAAACTTTTTTCACCGATAAGCTGAAAGCAAAAAACATTGAAGTAATTATTCCGAATGAAGCGGATCGTGACTTTATTCACTGGACTATTTTCGAAGAGCTGGGCCGCGGAATTATTTCTGCCGAATCAAATTCAAAATATATTTCTATTATCAACAAGCTCATTCTGAAAGGAGCACAAGGTGTTATTTTAGGCTGCACCGAAATTCCATTGCTCGTCAAACAAGGTGATGTTCCCATCCCGGTTTTTGATACTACGAAAATTCATTCGGAGGCTGCGGTGAAGTTTATTTGTGGGTAGAGACGCGATGCCTGCCTGTAGGAGCATTTGCAAGCTCGGCGGCAGACAGGCATCGTTTCCGTGTGAAGCAATATTCAATCGTCCGCAATTATTAGGTGTCCCAAAACGAAAACAGGAAATTCATTCCGATCCTGCCGTGAAATTTATTTGTCGTTATCTGTAGAGACGCGATGCCTCGCGTCCGTGTGAAGCAATATTCAATCGTTAAATTGGTAATTTGTAATCGGTAATCTGTAATCACACTAACCCTGATTAATGTAGCACGACTACTTTCGTGGAATATGTTTTCCCCGGAAGCGTAACAAAAACAGAATACACACCCGCTGCTTTTCCTTCCATATTGATCTCCACTCTCTCCTGCCCCACATACGCTTCCTGCTGAACGATCAGCTTTCCGCTTGCGTCGTACACTTGCATAACAGCGTGCTCGACAGCAAGAAGATTAAACTGTATGCCGATTAAATTTTCTGCTGCAGATACAGAAACATTTCCTTCCAAAGCATTTTCAATTACACCTACATTATTAAAAACATAAACCGTTTGAGTGCTGGTATCACTGCAAATGCTATCCGAAGCAACAAGTGTCACCGTCATTACGCCCGGCATTGTATAATAATAAATCGGGTTAGGATTTACATCTGACGGAGAACCATCACCAAAATCCCAGTTGTAATTTATTGCGCCACTCGAATAATTTGAAAAGCTCACCAGCGAATTTAAAATCACCGTATCAGGTGTTGCAGTAAATGCAGATGTAAGTGTGGAAGATGTTCCCACTAAAAAATGCGCTGTATCAATACAACCATTCCCATCGGCAATAATCAGCGGATAACTTCCGGGAACGAGCTGCTGCAAACTATCTGCACTGCTTCCATCCGGCCATGTGATCGCGTAAGGCGGATTTCCTCCTGTAATTATATTAAGGAAAATTTCACCGTCATTCGTGTAAGAACAACTTGCCGGAGAAATGGTGGCGCCGGTCTGAACCGGATCAGGCCCATGCACTTCAACTGTATCTGCACGGAAGGAACAGTAGCCATCATTACCTGTTACTTCAACTATGTAATTGCCGGGTGCAAGACCAAATGCAGTATCTGTTCCGCTAATTGCATTGTGCACATCAATTACATTTCCTGAAATATCTTTCCATGTATAATCCCATGGACCATTTCCCGTTCCTTTCGCAAATGCTTTTCCATCAGAAGAAGTTCCGCAGCTGGATGCAACATCACCTATAGTAAGCGACGGGCCAAAATGCAGCACGAAACGAATCGCAGATGTTGTATCAGAAATATAACAGCTGTAAATTGCATTTTGCGTCAGTGATGTAATTGTTCCCGTCAATAGATCTTCCAGCATAACACAGGTGCTTGCAGGCAGATCAGAAATAGAATCGCGGCGGAAGAAATAAGTTCCGCTTACGCCAACTGTTACATGCAAAGGAACAACAATGTTTGAGCTCAGCGTAGAAAGTGTGCTGATAGCAAGATCAGTCACCGAATCCATTGTGCTCGAAAGATAAGGCATTGTGGTATCCATGCTCGCTAACTTATACGCATCAAAATTCAAATCGAATGTATCCGTTGCAGAAGGATCAAAACGTACGATCGATTGATCAGCGCCCATTGAGCCGTTGAGCGTAAGGCTTAATAAATTACTTACGTTGTTTTGCTGTGTGCTATGCATAAACGTAGCATCAACACCGGATTTTACTGCTTCAACAATGGAAGAAGTTGGATTCGCAGCAATGGCATGGATCCAGAAAGCCTGCGATGAAGCAACATATCTTGTTCCGCCGTTCACTCCTACTCCACCAACATAGGATGAATATTGTGCAAGCGCAGGATTCCATGTTTGCAATACATTATCTGTTCCTGTGCGAAGCCATGAAGGAGAATCCCAATCAATCGTTGACGGATATGGATTTGAAACCATATTCCATCCATCCTGGTTCGGTCCGGCGGAAACAGTTCTTGTCAATGTAAATGTTTGGTTGTTTTTTAACGGCGGACCTTTCACATCAACAGGAACAGGCAGCGGTCCGACGTAAACAAAATAACCAATTCGCGGATTGATTGCATTGGTAATGTTTGAAGGAGCAGCATATCCCATCTCTTTCGGACCTGCAACAGATTCTGTGTAGCGCGCAATTGAATAAAAGCTGAAGCTCGGGTAATCTGATCCGGGAAACCCGGAAGTGATTATGTCATCATCCCAGCTTTGCATTGTAACAGCAGAAACCGGCGCGCCTAGTTGTCGCCATTGCGTTGGCCCGTTAAACACATAACGTTGCATGACAATATCTCCCGTAATATCGCCACCGGTAATTTGCCCGATACGCGCAGTTCCGTTTGAATCCGAAAGCAACGTGAAATTATAACCTGTTGTAGTAAACATCCCGGTAGTAAGTGTCAGTGTACCGCGGATATGCTCGTTACGCGTAATGCTTACTCCTGTGGCATTTTGTATGGTTAAGTTTCTGAAAGTTGTAGCAAGCAATCCACCAATAGTTTGTGCAGTTGTTCCATTACACAACACTGTTCCTGCGCTTCCTGCGTTGAATGTTCCGTCATTCACCCAATTACCTCTCATGGAAATTAAAAATCCTGTTACGCCCGCGCTTAATGTTACGCCGGTGTTAATGGTAAGATTCCTGCAATTGATCGCTGAACCAAATGTTTTTATTCCCGCGTTAGAAAAAACAAGGTGGTTAAAAGTTTCTGCTCCTGCAGTTCTTGAGATCGCCTGGGCAACAGTTCCGTTGAAAGTTGTGGTATTCGTTCCCGAAGTATATGTTCCGCCGGTATTGCTCCAATCTCTTCCTACAGAAACATTCAGGTTATTCACAAGAAAAATCCCTGGCTGTAGCTGAACATCTGTTGAAACGATAAGTGGATTTGTTACAATGGAAGCCGTAGCATTTGCACTCGCCACACGAAATCCTCCAACAGGAGAAACTGTATTAACCTGGATCGTTTGTCCAACCGGAGTTAATGCATCCCCGATTTGTAAATATCCCCCGGAGATGGAATTAATGTTTCCGCCCGTGCATAAAAATCCAAGACTGTTTGCACCGCTTCTGCGGATAATAATTGTTCCCCCTGTTTGTGTAAACTGCGAACCGGGCACATCCATCATAAACGGCGCATTCGTAGTCGAGGTGGATCCTATTGTATTCAATACTAATGTTCCACCGGTAATCGTAAATCGTGTAAGCGTTGCAGCATCCTGCCGGTCTAGTCTGCCTGCAATATTTACAGTTCCTCCGTTCATTACAAACAATCCGCCATCAGAAATAAGCGAATTATTAGCAGCATTTCCTATATTCATTGTACCGCTCGTCACCAATAACTTTCCTGTCAGGCTGATATTGCCACCTGTAGTATTTACAGTTGCGGTTGCGCTGTTTAGCCAAAGCTGGCTGGTTGCAGGAATTGTTGCAGTTATATTATATGGTGTAATGGTAACTGCGCCGCTGGTAGAAATTTTAAAAGATCCGTTTATCAAATTCAGGAAACCTGCCGCAGGTGTAAATGTGGAAGTAGTGACTTCAACAATACGTGTTATACTTTCTCCTTTATTAACTGTAATAAAATTATACTGGTTCGTTGTTCCTGTACCATTCATTTGCTGCAAAGCATAGGCATGCAGAAAAGTAACATTACAAAAGCTGTTCAAATCAGGTGAAAAATTTACGCTGCCATTATTAGTGAGGTTTCCATACAAATTTAGCTGGTGCGTTGTGTTTGATCCGACATTGGCCCGGAAAGTTCCGTTTACACCGACAGTTGTAGCGCCGTAAATAGTAAGCGTCCGGACAGTATTATTATTTCCAACTTGTAATACAGAAGCAGCGCCACCCTGGTTGATTGTAATGTTGTGACATGCGGCAGTTACGTTTACAGTTACCGTATGCCCGTTTGCGATAACAACATTATCGAATTGTCCCGGCACAGAGCCGATGTTCCATGTTCCAGCTGAGCC
>JBKJMR010000119.1:0-3416 GCA_046596275.1 Bacteroidia bacterium
GGGTTGTGCAAAATTGTCCGGATGATGAAGCGAAAGATTTATTTGTGCTGCCCGGTTACGTTTCTAAGCTGGGAGAAAATAAATGGCTTGGTGATAAAACAGGACAGGGATTTTATAAGAAGATAAAAGGCGCAGGTGGAAAAAGCGAAATTCTTGCCCTTGATTTAAAGACCATGGAATATCGTACGCAGGTAAAAGCAAAATTTGCTACACTTGAACAGACGAAACCCATTGAGAATTTACGCGAGCGCATGAAAGTGCTTCTTGCAGGAAAAGATAAAGCAGGAGAATTTTACAGAACTTCTTTCTTCGGACTTTTCGCTTACGTTTCAAATCGCATTCCTGAAATTGCAGACGAGCTTTTTAAAATTGACCAGGGAATGTCGGCAGGTTTTGGTTGGGAACTTGGTCCGTTCGAAGCTTGGGATGCACTTGGTGTTGGAGAAACGGTGAAAGCGATGGAAGCCGCCGGAAATAAACCGGCACAGTGGATCTATGATATGCTTGCATCCGGAGCAGCTTCATTTTACAAAACAGAAAACGGCAAACGTTTGTATTATGATATCCCTTCCAAATCCTACAAGCTGATTCCCGGAACAGAATCATTTATTCTTCTCGATAATATCCGTGAAGCAAAAACGGTTTGGAAAAATTCGGGAACAACATTAGTAGATATCGGTGACGGAATTCTTAACCTGGAATTTCACACGAAGATGAATACGCTTGGAGGCGAAGTGCTGCAGGGAATAAATACTGCAATTGAAATGGCAGAGAAAAATTTCCGCGGACTTGTGATTTCAAATGAAGGACAAAATTTTTCTGCAGGCGCAAATTTAGGAATGGTATTTATGTTTGCCGTCGAGCAGGAATGGGATGAGCTTGATTTTGCAGTACGTGCATTTCAATCCACCACTTCACGCGTTCGCTACTCCTCTATCCCGGTAATTGCTGCGCCACATAATTTATGTCTTGGCGGAGGAACAGAAATTTGTCTTCACGCAGATGCAGTTGTTGCACATGCAGAAACATACATGGGCCTTGTTGAATTCGGCGTCGGAGTAATTCCGGGAGGCGGCGGCACAAAAGAATTTGCAGAACGTTTATCCGATGCATTGCACGAAGGTGATGTGGAGATGAATGCTTTCCGTGATCGTTTCCTTACTATCGGACAGGCAAAAGTTTCTACTTCCGCTTATGAAGCTTTTGATTTAGGCTATTTGCGCGAAGGAAAAGATAAAGTGGTAATGTCGCGCAATCGTTTGCTGGCAGAAGCAAAAGCAGAAGCAATTCGTCTTGCCGAAGAAGGTTATACAAAACCAACACCCCGCCATGATATTCGTGTGCTGGGCAGACAAGCGCTCGGTTTGGCATACGTGGGAGCGCATAGTTTCTTCAGCGGCAAATACATGTCGGAGCACGATTTGAAAATTTCGCAGAAGCTCGGTTGGGTTTTGAGCGGTGGAGATCTGTCGGCACCAACATTAGTAAGCGAACAATATTTGCTGGATTTAGAACGTGAAGCATTTCTTTCGTTGTGCTCTGAAAGAAAAACACTGGAAAGAATGCAATCGATTTTAACCGGTGGAAAAGTTTTAAGGAACTAAATTATGCCAGTTAAAAATTACACCAAACAATTCTCAGTGATAACGAATGACAGGATGATTTTATCATTGGGGAAGAATACAAGCTGAAAGTAGGAAGAAAAAATTACACGAACTATTCCGCCTGGAAGACGCTCGAAATAAAAACAAACAATAATGGACGCATATATTATAGCAGGACTTCGTTCGCCGGTTGGAAAAGCTTCAAGAGGAATGTTTCGTTTTCTCCGGCCTGATGATTTGGCTACGCAGGTAATCCGACAGGTGGTTGCGCAAATTCCTAATCTTGATCCAACCCGCATCGATGATGTTATCGTTGGTAACGCAATGCCGGAAGCAGAACAAGGTTTGAACATGGGCAGGTTAATTTCGCTTATGTCGCTTGACACGGATAAAGTTCCGGGTATGGTGGTAAATCGTTATTGCGCATCCGGACTGGAAACGATTGCAATTGCTTCTGCAAAAATTCATGCAGGGCTTGCAGATTGTATTATTGCAGGCGGTGTTGAATCGATGAGCTTAATTCCTACAGGTGGATGGCGTGTTGTTCCCAATTTTGATGTCGCAGCAAAAAATCCGGATTGGTATTGGGGAATGGGATTAACAGCAGAAGCGGTCGCGAATGAATACAAAGTTTCACGTGAAGACCAGGATGCGTTCGGATTGGCTTCACATCAAAAAGCAGTTGCTGCTATCAAGGCCGGTAAATTCAAAAGCGGAATCGCGCCGATAACTGTTAGTGAAATTTATCTTGACGAAAAAAGTAAACGCCAGTCACGCGAAACAATTTTTGATACAGACGAAGGTCCGCGTGCGGATACAAATCCGGAAGCGCTCGCAAAATTAAAACCGGTTTTTGCTGCTGATGGAAGTGTAACCGCCGGCAATTCATCGCAGACTTCCGATGGTGCAGCATTTGTAATTGTTGTAAGCGAACGAATGCTTAAAGAATTAAATGTTCAGCCAATTGCGCGATTAGTAAGCTACGCAGCAGCCGGAGTTCCACCACGCATTATGGGAATTGGTCCGGTATATGCAGTTCCGAAAGCACTTGAAAAAGCCGGAATGAATTTGAATCAAATCAACCTGATCGAAATGAATGAAGCGTTCGCATCTCAATCAATCGCAGTTGCAAGAGAATTGAAATTCAATACAGACATTCTCAATGTAAACGGCGGCGCAATTGCATTAGGTCATCCGCTGGGTTGCTCGGGTGCTAAATTATCTGTGCAATTGTTTAATGAGCTTCGTGATCGTAAGCAGAAGTATGGCCTTGTAACAATGTGCGTTGGAACTGGTCAAGGCGCAGCCGGAATATTTGAGTTAATTAATTGACAATACAATAATTTTCTACAGGTTAATAAGGCACAAAATTTTAATTGAAACAAAAAATTCAGTCCCAATACTCAATACCACTACAACTATGAGCGACGCAATTAAAGGAGGAGAATTCCTCATAAGAGATACACCTGCAGCAGATATTTTTATTCCGGAAGAATGGGATGAAGAATCTTTGATGATCGCAAGTTCTACGCGTGACTTTTTAGAGAAAGAAGTTTTTCCGAATCTTGATCGTATTGATAAGCAGGAAGCGGGATTAATGGTTGGCTTGCTTGATAAAGCTGCCGAACTGGGACTGCTTGGTATTTCTGTTCCCGAAGAATACGGCGGACTCGGAAAAGATTTTAAAGCGTCTATGCTTACGACAGAAATTACCGGCGCAGGACATTCTTTTGCTGTCGCAATTTCTGCACACACAGGAATCGGGACGTTGCCGATTTTATATTATGGGAATGAAGAACAAAAGAAAAAATA
>JBKJMR010000120.1:0-3224 GCA_046596275.1 Bacteroidia bacterium
CTTCCGGATAAGGAAAACAATTATATCCAAACGTTGAGCGCTCCGGAAGGCGACCGATTCGCTGTATTATTTACCTATGCGAAAGGCGAAAAAACACACAACGTTACGGCCGAAAATCATTTCCAAATCGGCACGCTGATGGCGAGGCTTCACGCGGTAACGATCAATAAAAAGTTGAATCGCGTTAATTATTCGTCATCGGTAATTCTTACTGACTCATTAACGCAATTGGAAAATTTTTTGAATGCAGATTCGCAGGAAATGGCTTTTATGCGATCTGCCCGAAACTATTTATTGCAAGAATTTTCAAATGCTGACATTTCTCAAATTCGCCAGGGCATTGTTCATCTTGATATTTGGTTCGACAATCTGAATATAACTGACAATAATGAAGTAACAATTTTCGACTTCGATTTTTGCGGTAATGGTTGGCTTTGCCTTGATATTTCTTATTACATTTTACAACTTCACAATATAGAAAAATATGAAGCAAAGGAATATCAACCTAAGATCGACAGTTTTATCAGTGGATACGAATCGGTAACGAAAATAACAGATGAAGAAAAACGGCTTATTCCAATGCTTGGTGTGAGCTTGTACTTTTTCTATTTAGGCATTCAATGTCAACGTTATGACAATTGGTCAAATACATTTTTGAACGAGAGCTATTTGAAAAGATTTATCAATGGGCTTGTGAAAAGATATTATGACATTTATAAGCTTGGGTAACCTAATTTTGCCGGATCATAACCGTAAGTAATTGACAAACTCTCCAAAAGCCTGATCGTATGAATAAGCAACAAATTGCAGACCAGCTCGTCGAAAAACATGCTGCATTTACGAATTACATCAGTGAACTACCTGCTGCCGATTATTCATTCAGTTACAATGAAAAATGGACTGCTGGTCAACAGCTGGAACATATCGTTCTTTGTGTGAAACCACTCGTGCAGGTTTTCAGCATGGAGAAATCGGCGATAGCACAAACTTTCGGTCGTGAGGAAAGGCCGGGCCGTTCGCAGGAACAAATGTTCAACGCTTATAAAGAAAAGTTAAGTGAAGGGGGAAAAGCGCCGGCACGTTTTGTTCCTGATGTGAATGCAACACCTCAAAGAAATGAATTAAGCGAAAAGCTCGCGAAGCTGATCAGCGAACTCTGTTCTAAATTGGAAAGTTTTACGGATGAAGAACTCGACAGCTTATTGATTCCGCATCCCTTATTAGGAAATCTTACCTTGCGTGAAATGTTGTTCAATGCCATTCATCATGTTGATCATCATTACGAAATGACAAAGCAAAATCTAAAAAACAAATAAGATGAAAGTCACAAGAAATGATGTGCTCTTTTGGTTAGGAATATTATTCGCACTGTGGTTTATGCTTACGGGAATGGTTTGGGTTTATTTCGCCGCTCTTTTCGTTGGTTATCCTTTTGGATTGATCAGCTTTCTTTTTTGGAGATCAATTAAAAAAGACGGGAAAAAACGTAATCAAGTCATACCTGTGCTTTTATTAGTAGGTCTTGCAGCTTCACTTACAGCTTTGGTTTTTCTCTTGATCTGGAATTAAAAATAGCAACGTTTATGAAAACGATTTTTGACAAATCAACAAGAGAAGAAATAAGCTCGAGAATTAATTCATTAAATGAAAAAAGCGTTGCGCAGTGGGGAACGATGAATGTTTACCAGATGATAAAACATTGCACGCTATGGGATGAAATGGTTTTGGGTGAACAACAGCAAAAGCAGGCTTTCATTGGCAAATTGTTTGGTAAGATAGCTTTGAAGTCAGTGCTTAAAGATGAAGCTCCGTTAAAGCGAAATTCACCAACTACTCCGACTCTCAAAGTAAAAGAGACTGGTGATGTTGCGGCTGAAAAAACAAAATGGATTTCTTCACTTGATGGATACACGCAATTTTCTAAAGAGGAAATTATCCATGTGTTTTTCGGAAAGATGACAAAGGAGCAGATAGGTTTTTTAGCTTACAAGCACATGGATCATCATTTGCGGCAGTTTAATGGGTAGAAAGGTTGCCACAGATTACGCAGATTACACGGATTAATTCATTTACTATAAGACTAAATTGCGCGGGGAAAAAAGGTAATTTCGCCTTCCCAATTTCTCATACATGCTCGATCTCGCACTTACCCGCCTTGAAGGCCTCGCTGTTCATTTTGTCGGAAATAAATTAAGAGAAGAAAAACTTTTCATTTCGCAGGAACCTATTGCTGATCTTAATGAAGAAGAGGAAGCTTTGCTGCTGAAATTTTTCCTTAAATCTTTTAATACGGAAGAGCTTTTTCGCTTTACACATCCTTCCGACTTAGAGCTTAATGAAATTTATTCGTTCGCCACAAAACTTTTTGAGAAACCATCCAACTTCGGAAAACAATCTAAAAATATCGCGAATCATCTTTACTCCTGCTCCACACATCCGAAAATAAAAAGCGGAGAATTGTATGTAGCGTATTTCAGCCATTGTATTGTTGACGGAAAAGAAGTGGAAGCAATCGGCTTATTCAAAACAGAAAGCAAAGAAAAATATTTAGATGCCGCACTGAAAAAAGATGCTTACCGCCTGAATTTTCATGAAGGCGTTCCATTGGGCAAAGTGGAAAAAGGTTGCCTGATCTTAAATACCGGTGAAGAAGGATTTTCAGTTTGTGTGGTGGATTCAAAAAGCAACGAAGCACTTTACTGGACGAATGACTTTCTGAATGTAACGCCGCAGAGTAACAGCTTTCATCAAACCAAAACATATTTAAAGATCTGCCAGGAATTTGTAACCGGACAATTGCCGGAAGTTGCTGAAGTAACGAAAGCGGATCAAATTGATATCATGAATCGCTCTGTGGAATATTTCAAAAGCAATACGGAATTGAACATGGCACAATTCGAAGAAGAAATTTTTGAAGAGCCGGAAGTGCGCAAGTCTTTCAATAATTTCAGGAGAGATTTTGAAGAGCAGAATGATATTGTAGTGGAAGATAATTTTGAGATTTCAACAAAAGCAGTAAAACGACAAGCGCAGGTTTTTAAAAGTGTTTTGAAGCTGGATAAAAATTTTCACATCTACATTCACGGCGACAAGCAGCTTATTGAAAAAGGTTTTGATGAAGAAACGGGGAAACATTTTTATAAGATCTATTTTGATAATGAACTTTAAGGAAAAGGTGACAAGTGACAAGTGACAAGTGGCCTTCCTTGTCGCCTTCGATACAT
>JBKJMR010000450.1:0-2691 GCA_046596275.1 Bacteroidia bacterium
CAATCGCGGCGAACTTCAATCTTGCTTCTTGCGGTTAACTTTTTTTCAGTGTTGGCCTTCTTCTCCAGGTAGAGCCGTATTTCCTCTTGTGCATTCACCGAATTTTTTGCGGTCGACTTGCGGTAAGAGTTTTCTTCTTTGCCACCAAGGATCCGCGCTTTACGGTTGTCGCGAAGCTGGAGATTCAGAATGTGCTTCATCTCCTGCTGACTTTCTGCATCGTAGATCGGAACCGCAACTTCTGAGCGGTGATCAAGATTACGAGACATCCAGTCTGCCGAAGATATAAAATACTTTTCATCGCCACCGTTACAAAATATGAACACGCGTGTATGCTCCAGGAATCTTCCGACCAAGCTGACTGCTTCAATATTTTCACTGAATCCTTTCACACGCGGCACGAGCGAACAGGTTCCGCGCACGAGCAGCTTGATCTTCACTCCGGCGCGACTTGCTTCATACAATTTCAGGATCATGTCGCGGTCCACCAGGTTATTCAGCTTGATGATGATCCAAGCCATTTTTCCTTCGAGCGCGTTGTGAATTTCTTTTTCGATCAGGTTGGTGAATTTCTTGCGCATGTTAAAAGGCGACACGGCAATATTTTTATAATTCCCCGGCTTTAGATTATCATTATAAAAATCAAACACCTGCTGCACTTCATCTGTAATCCTGCGATCTGTAGTGAGCAATGTTTTATCGGTGTAAATGCGGGCGGTGTTTTCATTCAGGTTGCCCGTACCAACGTGTACGTAGTCAATCATCACACCATCTTCCCGGCGTGAAATGATAAATAATTTAGAATGCACTTTAATTCCGGGAACACCGAAAATGACACGAGCGCCTTCTTCCTGCAAGCGGTTTGCCCAGGTAATATTATTCTCTTCATCAAAACGTGCCTGCAATTCCATTACCACAACTACTTCTTTTCCATTCTTCAACGCATTAATAAGCGCATTGGCGATATTGGAATTTTTAGCAATGCGATAGATCGTGATCTGGATTTTTTTTACACGCGGATCAATAGAAGCTTCACGTAACAGGTCAATGATATGATGAAACGACTGGTAAGGATAATGCAGTAAAATATCTTTTGCACGAATAACATTGAACATGCTTTCACCTGGTTTGAATGATGGATGTGGAAGCGGATGGGCCTCAGGCCATGCTAATTCTCCGTGACCAAGATTCGGAAAGTTGATGAAGTCTTTAAAATTGTGATAACGTGATCCGGGAATGATATTATCCTGCTTGATCACGTTTAATTTTTTACGAAGGAAGCGCAGCAAATCAAGCGGCATTGCTTTATCATAAAGAAAACGAACAGGCACACCCTTCTTTCGTTTCTTCAGGCTGCCGGTGATCTTTTCTACAAAACTTTTCGAAATATCATTGTCAATATCCAGCTCCGCGTCGCGTGTAAGTTTGATTGTAAACGCGCTGATACGGGCATATTCATAAATAGGAAAAATTTCATGCAGGCAATAACGGATCACATCATCAAGCAGCATCACATATTGATGCACGCCTTTTTCGGGAAGAACAACGAAGCGGGATAAATTATCCGTCGGCACTTCCATCAAACCATAACGCGCTTTTTTATTTCGCTCACGGCGTTCCATTTTAATGGCGAAATAAATGGACTTGTCTTTCAGGTAAGGAAAAGACGGTGCGCTGTCGAGCATGATCGGGAAGAGCGATGGCATTACCTTATCGCGGAAAAATGCGGTTACCCATTCACCTTGTTCAGCAGTCAGCTGACTTTGATCGATGATGTGAATGCGTTTTTTTTCCAGCTCATGTAAAAGCTCTGTATATACATTGTCGAAACGCAGGGAAGAAGTGATGACTCTTTTCTGGATCTGGTCGATGAGCTGCCTTGGACTTCCACCTAAAGCTTCTTCGGCTTTTTTCCCGAGTTTGGTCATGCGCTTTAATGTAGCAATGCGCACACGGAAAAATTCATCGCGGTTGTTAGAATAAATTCCGAGAAAGCGTAAACGTTCCAGCAATGGATTTGCACTGTCTTCCGCCTCCTGTAAAACGCGGTCGTTAAATGAAAGCCAGCTTTCTTCACGATTGATAAGAGGAATTTTCTTTATAGAAATTTTTCTGCGCGTGACTTTTTTTGCAGGTTTAGCCTTAGTTGCAACAGCATTTGTGCCGGACTTTTTTTCCTGTTTTTTTTTCTCCTGCGTCTTTAACTCCACAGATTTTTTCGTAACAACCTTCTTCTTCTTTTCCATTTATTCAAGGGGGCTTTGCTGTAAAAATAAAGCTAAATCTATACGAAGCGTAGCCTTAACAATTGTTTAACCTGGATGCTTAATCTGCATTCTTTGGGAAATCATAGAAGATCATTTTTCCATGTGCTTCACGAACTTTTTTCCAGCTCAGAATTTCTAATTCAATTCCTACAATTCCTGTTGTTGCCATATCCAGCAAATGTGTACCTCCGAGCATGTTGGCAGTTTCTGTAATGATTGGATTATGTCCGAATAAAAACGCAGACGAATATTCATCCGGAATTGTTCCTATTACCTGGAGGTATTGTTTCGGACCGGTTCCATAAAGCAGCGGATGCAATTCAAGGGCTGAAACTTCTGTTTTGAAAACGCGGGAAAAGATCAAGGCGGTGGAAACAGCCCGGATAGCCGGAGATGAAATAAGAAAGCCCGGCTTCACTTTTTT
>JBKJMR010000468.1:0-2561 GCA_046596275.1 Bacteroidia bacterium
GTATAAGATCATGAATCCGGTTGCAGGAAAAACGGGAACAACACAAAACAACTCCGATGGTTGGTTCATGGGATTGACACCCGATCTTGTTGCCGGCGTTTGGGTTGGCGGTGAAGATCGCAGTGTGCATTTCGACAGAACTGCGGAAGGACAAGGCGCATCGATGGCGCTTCCGATCTGGGCGAAATTTTTCCAGAAAGTATACGCCGATAAAACAATTAAAATTTCCAAAGGCGCCTTCCCGAAACCGAAAGGCAAGATCATGATGGAACTGGATTGTTCGAAATTTGATGAAGACGAAGAGCCTATCTTTGAGGATCCGAATGATGGAATATTCTGAGGTTGACGCCAGTTATCCTTAAAGACAAAAATGGAAAATTCAGCAATGGATAAACATGCAGGAATGCGACGGAATATTTTTTCCGTCGCATTTTTAGCAGAAAAGATCCGTGGTAATGAAGGTAGATTCCTGTTCGGACTTGCGCTCATTACACGCATTATTGCTTTTCCATTTTCCAATGTTGTAGAGGCAGATGCAGGCTCACGATTATTTATTGCAGAACACGCGCGGCATTTTGGCGGTGAGCTTTTCAGCTATCAATGGCCTTCTTTGCAGATCTATTTTCTTTCGATCTTCCAATGGATAACTAATGATCGCGTTTCAGGTCCTGCCATTATGGATCTGCTTCTCGGCGCAGGTGTGGTTGTTCCGTTTTATCTTTTTACCAAAAATAGTTTCAACAAACAAGGCGCATTTTATGCTGCGCTCATCTTTACATTTTGCCCAGTTGTTTTCCGCAACAGCTTTCTCCCGCTTTCAGAGATCTACAATCTCTTTTTTACGATCACAGGACTGTGGTGCATTTCAGAAGGATTGCTTCATCCTGAAAAAAAATTGCGCTGGGCATTGTTTGCCGGACTTTCAATTACTATTGCGTGCGGAGGCAGGTTAGAAGCGTGGCTGTTTGCTGTGCTGATCGGGATGTTATTGCTTTTTCATCGTCAATGGAAAATGTTTTTTGTTTTCGGATTTGCTTCTTCATTGTTCCCGGTTTTCTGGCTGACGTATTGTTATTTGAAAACGGGTGATGCATTGATCAGCGTACACATGGTGCAAAATCAAAATTTCAATATCATTAATATAAATGCGGCGCTTGCTTCTAAAACGGAATGGCTTCGCAGGGTTCTTTTTTTTCCGCTGTCATGGATAGTAGTGCTCACACCTGTTGTAGCTTTTGTAATTACAGGAATGATGATTCGCGTAGGTCGTCAATTCCGCACACGAAAAACGCAGTTACTTTTTCTGCTGATCTTTATCTTCTGGATCTTTCTTTTCCTGTACGAAACTCTTGCCGGACTTCGCGCAACGCAACATCGCTTCACTTTAATTTTAGCATTTCTCGCGCTTCCGTTTTATGCATTGTGGTTTGAACGTCCGCAAAAAATGCGCGCAAAAAAAATTATTTCCATTCTTATCGCTGTAGTTATTATTCCCTGGTCTTTTTACTGGCAATATATTCCATGGCACAAATTCGCATTAGGAAAAGACACTCCCAAACAAGCAATCGCAGAAATTGTTGCTTCAAGCTATTGGGAAATTCAAGCTGTTCCTGTTATTCGCCCGCACATTTTTGTTTCAATTTCCGACAGCATTAAGGCGAATCTCAAAAAAGATGATGGACTTTTCATTGATTACTGCGATTGGAATCCCACATCTTTTCTTGCGCTTGAAACCCCATTGCCGGCAGATGCTATTTATCAGCAATACGATTACTCGCCCCATCATGGTGATCATGGAAATATGAAATCATTTTTTGAAAATCATCCACAAGGACAAATTGTGCTCTCCGATTTTTCTACGATGGTTCCTGAATCGCATTTTTATGGGCCGTTCGTTGAATTTGACAGCGTTCCGGGCGGACTTTTACTAACGCCGATAATTAATAACGCTCATTTCAGGTTGTTTCGTTATGTTTATATCAATGCGCAGGAAGCGGAAATTCAGCGGCAAAACTATAATTTAGCCGAACCGTTGTTCAGGATAGAAAAAGATGTTGAATTCTATAAAGTGCTCAACTATCATGATGGTGCATGGCTTTCCGGAGCATGGATAAAAGCATTGGAAAATCATCAGAGTCTCGATGCGCAGGTGACGGACAATGCAAAGTGGATGATCGAACAGGATGAACTTAAAAAATCAGAAAATAATAAACCAGATTCAATACCTAAATGAATAAAGTAGTTTCAAATGCTGAAGAAGCGATCCGCGATATCAAAGACGGCGCAACAATTATGCTTGGGGGTTTTGGTTTATGCGGTATTCCCGAAAATTCAATCGCTGCATTAGTCAGCAAAGGTGTAAAAGAGCTGACCTGTATTTCAAATAATGCAGGCGTAGATGATTTCGGAATTGGGTTATTGCTCAAAACACGACAAGTAAAAAAAATGATCTCGTCGTACGTCGGTGAAAATGCAGAGTTCGAAAGGCAGCTGCTCAGCGGTGAACTTGAAGTTGATTTAATTCCGCAGGGAACCTTAGCAACCCGTTGCATGGCGGCGGC
>JBKJMR010000525.1:0-7879 GCA_046596275.1 Bacteroidia bacterium
GCAGCTTCATTGCTTCCGCTTTATTCATTGGGATGCCGAGATGTCTTGCCAAACCATTTCCAGATCCGAACGGAATAATTCCCAATGCAATATTCGTTCCTGCAAGCGCATTCGCAAGCTGACTTACTGTTCCATCTCCGCCAACTGCCACTGCAATATCAAAGTCGCCCGTCTTCACACGATTAAAAATTTCATCACGATCAGAAATTTTATTCCACGGAAGAATTTCGCTGTAATACGTTTGACTCAGCAAATTCTTGATAAAAGCAACACGGTCCGTTTTTTTATCGCTTCCCGAATTCGGATTAATTACAAAAGCAATTCGCTTGCGTTTCATCATACAATGTAAATATAAATCGGGTGCTGACGAAGTCCGGAGCTGTTGAACTTTAGTCCGGAGCTTGTAATAGGGTGTGCCATTCATTGGTTCCGTCTCTGCTACTTCGGGCACATTGCTGATTTTATCTTCCTTCATTTTTTATGCTGTTAATAATTCAGATGTCAAGGGTTCCGGATAATGTTCATCCATTACTTCATCGAAGTTTTTTATAAAAAGAGTTTCTGCATTATTTTCCCATTTGCGAAACACTTCACTTTTGGATTGATGTGAAGGAAGCCATTCCATAAACCTGCTGATCTCGAATTTTTTATCGTAGATACCAACACCTGCACGCATTGCATCAAGTCCATTACAGAGCTGCTCAAAATGTCCTTCCACAGGAACCATAAACACCGGCTTGTCGAGATAAAATGCTTCACACACCGATTCAAATCCTGCTGAGCTGATCAGTCCACTGCATCCTGCCATATACTCCAGGAATTTTGTATCGCTCAGCTTATGGAAAAAAAGATTTTCATGCACCTCGATCATTTCTTTTTCAGAACTTGAATCAGTAAATACATGAAGCAATACACCTGGGTTTTTCTTGTGCCAGTTTTCTATATCAACACGGTAACCGGCATTTACCAGGTAACAAAGAAAATATCCGCCTTTATAAACCTGTAGCTTTTTAATTTCATTCCGTAAAAGCGGCGGAACAACTTTCAGCAAATTATTATCATCTTCGCGCATTAAATCAAATGATAATGCAAGGATACGCGAAGAGCCGGCGGCTGTGAGCGCAGTATAATTTTTCAGGAACATCCTGTCGATACGATAACCTTTCGGAAATTCAAATTGCGGATGTTCACCGAGATACTGGTGCGCAATAGAAACAATCGGCGGACGTTTAGATGGGCGTGTGATCTTTGCATACAATCCGACAAGCGGTTCGTAAAAATTAATGATCATATCCGGATTCAGCACCGCAACTTTTTTACGTATCAGCTTTGCACTTTTAATATAAGTGCGGAGGCGTTTCATGTTGTGCCAGATGGTAGCGCCGATATTTATTCCGCGATTATTCTTTGTAATAAAATTCGGACTTTGTACACGCTCAACTGTTACGCCGGAGAATTTCTCAAGAAAAAAAGCCGGAATAGTTCTGCGTTCGCTTGTGCCAACGATCACACCACAGACTTTATAATTGTTTTTTTCAAGCAGCTGTCGAAGTGCAAGCGCTTGTGTCATATGACCACGTCCTTCACCCTGGACGACAAAAAGAACTTTAGCCTTCATAGTTTTACGATATAAGTAGGACGAATTATTTCAACCTGGTCGTCAATGAGCAACTGATCATGTGCAATTTTCCAATCTGTATAATTGATAATTTTCCAATCACCTTCATATGTTTCAACAAGCGCAGTAAGTGATTCTACCCAATCGCCGCTGTTTAAATAATGAATATCGCCGATCATTTTATTTGCAGGCGTATGAATATGTCCGCAGATCACACCATCACAATTCCGTGTTTTTGCAACGGCAGCAAGCTGTGTTTCGAAATCGGAAATAAAGCTTACGGCGCCTTTCACTTTTGCTTTGATAACTTGTGAAAGCGAATAATAGGGGAGACCGCGCCGCGCACGATTTTGATTGTAGTGCTTATTCAACCAAAGCAAAAACGTATAAGCAACATCACCTAATTTTGCAATCCATTTTAATTTTGTTGTAACGGTATCAAAAATATCACCGTGCACCACATAATAACGTTTGTTGCCGGATTCAATAAAACAATCGCGGCGAATGGAAAAATTACCAAGTGAGAACGGCAGCACTTCATCAAGGAAGTCGTCATGATTACCGCGGATGTAAATAATAGTTGTTCCTTTAGAAGCGCGCTTGAGAATGAGCTTGAAGAATTTTGTGTGATGCTTTTTCCATGCGCCTGATTTTCTTAATTGCCAGCCATCAATGATGTCGCCGTTAAGAATGAGTGTTTCGCATTTGTGATGTTTGAGAAAGTGAATGACTTCTTTCGCTTTTGAAGTCGCGGTGCCCAGGTGGATGTCGGAGAGAACAATCGTTTTGTACCTGGTTTTTTTCACTTATCAGTATCTTCTTTCTTACGGTGCAAATTTTCCTTTTTGATATAACCTTAATGTGAAGGCGTTATAAACGTTTCATCACCCTATGTTATATTCAAAGTGAATTAATAACCGGAAAAGGATACGCTCTGTTAACGTTGAAAATGAAAAAACGGCTGAACTTTTAGGAAAAATTGGCAGGCAAATTCTGTTAAGTCCGACGATTTGTCAGTGAAAAACATGGTTTTTTGGCTTGGTACAGATTCTGATAAGTAATATTCAGGAGTCGGTAGTCAGTAGTCAGGAAAAGCAACAGTGCTATAACTTCTGATACTGACCACTCCGAACTAAAAACTAATAACTAACAACTAAAAAACAAACGCCATGAATAACTTAAGTTTTATTCCACAGCGAAAGGTGTTTAACCACCCGCTTTTAAACAATGTGTTTCCATCTTTCTTTGATGAATCTATCGGACGTGAAACAGCTGCTTTTATGCCTGCAGTAAATATTGCAGAAGATGACAAGAGCTGGCACATCGAAGTTTCGGCTGCCGGGTTTAAAAAGGATGATTTTAAGATCAGGATCGAAAACGATACGCTCACAATCAGTGCTGAGCATAAAGAAGAAAAAGCGGAATCTGCAAAAAATGCAAACACGGAAAAAGAGAAACAATATTCCCGCCGTGAATTCCGTTATGGTTCTTTCTCGCGCACATTCCGTCTTCCGAAAGAGAAAGTGAATGAAGAAGGAATCAATGCCAAATACGAAAACGGAATTCTTGAGCTCAGCATTCCGAAAAAGACGGTGGAAATGAAAGCAATGAAAGAGATTAAAATTTCATGATTGAAGTGTGCCGTGCAGAGTTCTTGCATTAGGGTTAATTACCTGCACGTCTTCGAAGCAGTCACCTGTTCAGCCGGACAGGTGACTTTTTTTGTGCGGAAAACGAACTCTTTTCAACAATCGCTTCTTCATTACTCCTGTCCTGCAATGAAAAGAGCGACTTCACATCCGATAACTTTGTAAGAATGAGTACAAGACCACTAATTCTCATCACCAATGATGACGGCATTCACGCGCCCGGTATCACTGCGCTGGTGGAGGCTGCAAGTAAATTCGGGGATATTTTTGTTGTTGCACCTGATAAGCCACAGTCAGGAATGGGACACGCGATCACGATCAATGCAACCCTTCGTGTGCAAAAAGTAAATGCGCATCCCGGCGCGGAGTCGTGGAGCTGTAGTGGAACGCCTGTTGATTGTGTGAAAATGGCAGTCAGTAAGTTGTTGCCGCGTAAACCTGATTTATGTCTATCAGGAATTAATCACGGCGCAAATCACTCCATCAACATTATTTATTCCGGCACCATGTCTGCCGCAATGGAAGGTGCCATCGAAGGAATTCCATCAATTGGTTTTTCTTTGCTCGACTATTCCATCGAAGCTGACTTCACAGGATCGAAAGTGTATGCTGAAAAAATAATTGCTCATGTACTTGAGCATGGAATGGATAAAGGTGTTTGCCTGAATGTCAATTTTCCGAATTTACAACCTGGCGAAATAAGAGGAATACAAGTTTGTCGCCAGGCGAATGGAACATGGGTGGAAGAAATTGATGAACGCAAAGATCCATACGGAAGAAATTATTACTGGCTCACCGGTGACTTTGAAAATTTTGAACCGGAAGCAACAGACACCGATGCCTGGGCGCTTGAAAATGGTTTTGTTTCTGTTGTGCCTTCGCAATTTGATCTCACCGCTTATAAATCGATTGATAAGCTTGCAAACCTGAATGCTAAATAATTTCTGCAGATGCTGAAAAAATTAGATAATATGATCACAGGTGTAATGCTGGGATTGCTCATGCCCATCATTGGCCTTTTCCTTTATTATCTTTTTACTTATCGCACACAGACTTCTTTCGGTGGCTTCATCGATTATTTTACTTCGATCCATTTATTTGTTGCGTACATAAGTCTTGCCTGTTACATCACTAATCTTCCGCTTTTCTTTTTATTCATTCACAAAGAAAAGTATCTCGCTGCAAGAGGAGTTCTTTTTGCAACGATCGCATACACGATTTGGGTTGTCTACGAAAAATTCCTCGCCTGATCTATGAAATACTACATCATAGCAGGTGAAGCATCCGGCGATCTGCACGCAGCTAACATGCTTCGTGAATTAAAGCAGATGGATTCCGAAGCAGAATTCCGCGCATGGGGCGGCGATTTAATGCAGGCACAAGGTGCGACACTCGTGAAACATTATCGTGATCTTGCTTTCATGGGTTTTCTCGAAGTGGCGATGAACCTTCGTACCATTCTCAAAAATATTTCTTTTTGCAAGCAGGATATCGCACAATGGAAACCTGACGCATTGATCCTTGTTGATTATCCCGGCTTCAATCTTCGCATTGCACCATTCGCACATGAATTAAAAATTCCTGTTTTTTATTACATCTCACCGCAGATCTGGGCGTGGAAACAGAATCGCGTTTATAAGATAAAAGAAACGGTCGATCGCGTTTTCTGCATTCTTCCTTTCGAAAAAGATTTTTATACCAAACATAAATACCACGCTGATTTTGTCGGGCATCCGTTGCTCGATGCTGTTTCCGGTTATGAAGATTCAAAAGCAGTGGAAGATGATGGAAGGAAGATCATTGCGGTTTTACCCGGAAGCCGCAGACAGGAATTGAAAAAAATTCTGCCGCCGATGCTGGAAGTCGCTAAGAATTTTCCGCAATACCGTTTTGTAATCGGTGGTGCGCCCGGTCAGCCTTTGTCGTTTTACAAAGAGATAATGGGCAACGATCAAATGGAAATCGTATTCGGCAAAACATATTCGTTGCTGAAACAAGCATTTGCCGGTTTGATCAAATCAGGAACATCGACACTTGAAGCAGCGTTGTTTAATTTACCTCAGGTAGTTTGTTATAAAACCAGCGCTGTGTCATACAACATTGCAAAACGTGTGGCGAATGTGAAATATATTTCTCTGCCGAATTTGATCATGGATGAAGCAATCGTCACCGAGCTCATCCAGGAAAATATGACGGTAGAAAAAATGACAGCAGAATTAAAGCTGGTAACAGAAAATGAAAATGGTCGCGACAAAATGTTTGCGAACTATAAACGTTTATATGGAAAGCTAGGCGGAGCAGGAGCTTCCAATAAAGTAGCAACCCAAATAGTTGAACATCTTCGCAAATGAAAAAACTGATCCTGGCCCTGGGAGTTTTATTTTCAATTACCACGCATGCGCATAATGTAGATGTTCGCATACTTTCGACAATGGCTGTTTCTTCTGTCAATGTTTCTATTCACAGCGGAGATTATTATTTATATCTCGGCGGAAAGTTGCAGCCCGATTCAATGACAGATAAAGTTTTTCAGCTGCTAGTGATCAATGATTCGATTGAAGTGCGCATTCCCGGTGATACGATCGGGCGGTTTGCTTCTTTCAGCTTGATCGGCAGACAAGACAGCTCTGTGTTTAAGATCAAACCGATCAAACCTTCCTCAGGAACACGCGTGTACGATCATTCATTGAGCATAACTGTTTTGAATGGTTTAATGAAATGTCTCAATACAGTTGGTCTCGATTATTATGTAGCAGGTGTTGTTGAATCGGAAGCGGGTGGCCGCACGACAAAAGAATTTTATAAAGTGCAGTCGATTCTTTGTCGCACGTATGCACTTGCACATTTGTACCGACACGTTGCAGAAGGATTTGAAGTGTGCGATGGCGTGCATTGCCAGGCGTATCGTGGTCGTCCTTCTGATTTGAATGTGCTTGCCGCAGTAAGAGAAACAGAAGGACTTGTCATCGTGGATAAAAGTCTGACGTTAATTACGCCTGCTTTCTTTTCAAATTGCGGTGGACAAACTGCGAATTCGGAAAGTGTTTGGTCTGCGCCGGTTCCGTATTTGCGTTCGGTGAAAGATACATTCTGCCTGAAAAGCAATTGTGCACATTGGAAAAGAAAGATCGCGAAAGAAGACTGGCTGAATTATCTTGCGTTGAAGCATAAATATCCTGTAGGTGATTCTGCGGCTTGTTACAGCGCGTTGAATATGTCGCAGGGACCTCGCACAACATTTTATACGTATGGCACAATTAAAATACCGTATAAAACAATTCGCAGCGACTGGCAATTACGTTCTGCTTATTTTTCCATCGAAGAAGCAAGCGACAGCATTGTGATCAGCGGAAGAGGTTATGGCCATGGCGTAGGTTTATGCCAGGAAGGCGCGATTAAAATGGCGAAGCTCGGTTACACGTATAAATGGATCATCGACTATTATTACAAAGACGTCGAGATCATTCATCTTTCCATGCTGGAGTTTTTTAAGGAAGACTAGGCAGTAGGCGTCCTCGATACATTTCGTCAGATTGGAAATTCATTTTTATGATAACCTTATTTTCTGACGAAATACTCGGTCTGACAATTCAGTTTTCAGAAGCAGACGTCAGTGTCAGACGTCAGTGTCAGTCGTCAGAATCAGTTATAAGTTGCCTCAAACGTTTCTGCTAAATTTGCTTTTTTTAGACTGACTACTGACACTGACAACCGACTATTGGTATCTTTATATTTGTGAAAGGCTTCTTCATTTCCCTCTTACTTTTTATTTCACTGATTGCATCTGCTCAGAAAAAATCTGTGTCGGATACATTGTCGCCGCTGCGGTTGGTGGAGAAATATGTTTCCCCGAATGGTTTTCCGGACAGGCTGAAATATTTCTGTTGCGAATTGTACGGCGAGTGGAATGCTGATTCAACATTAGGGCAGCACCTTCCGAAATCTGTGCAGCGAACGAGTGAATTGATTTTCGAGGATTCTGCGCATGCTACAGTTGCAGTTTGGCTTCACGATTCTGTTACTTCACTTGATGTTTATTTTTATCTCGTCAAAAATAAAAACTGGACGATTTACGCTGCACGTTCACTGGTGATGAAACAATCTGCGCGTGAGGCGTTAAAGCGTCTTGACAGCATTCCGGAAAAAGAGCGTGGAAAAGCATACACCAAAACACATTCTCATTCGTACGAATTTGAAGCAGCCAATTTGAAATTGTGGGATAGTCCTGATAAAGTATTGTCAGCACATTTCAATTCGAATAAAAAACAATTTGAGTCAATGCAAAAGCGACTGGTGAAAAAAGGTTTTACAAAATCAGATTCATTGGTTGTAAATGCGATCAAAGACAAAAAAATAAAGAAGCTGGCTGATCAATCGCTCATCCGTGGATTTGAATATGATAAGCGCTATCCCGGCTGTATTTTTTATCTCATCGGTGGAATTGCAGATAATACTGTCGGCTATATGTATCAACCCGATCCGAAAAAAATTCCTTTGATTACAGAAAAGCATTATATCATCATCAAATCGTTGGGTGATGGATGGTATTTGTTTAAGACGACATAAGTCATTGGCAAGTGTAATTACCATCGTATAACATCTGATAATTAAA
>JBKJMR010000668.1:0-5788 GCA_046596275.1 Bacteroidia bacterium
ACTGACAATAATGGTTGTGTGCAAAATGCTTCGATTACAATTACTCAGCCAACTGCAATTTCCATTTCTTCATCAACAACGAATGTAAATTGTAATGCTGGAAATGATGGCAGTGCAAATCTCACTGTGATTGGAGGAAGTGCTCCTTATTCCTATTCATGGAGCAATAGTTTAACCACTCAAAATATTTCCGGACTTACAGCAGGAACTTATTCAGCGGTGATCACTGACAATAATGGCTGTGTGCAAAATGCTTCGGTTACAATTACAGAGCCAACAGCAATTTCCATTTCTTCATCAACGACGAATGTAAATTGCAATGGTGGAAATGATGGTAGTGCAAATCTTACTGTGAGTGGTGGAACTTCTCCGTATTCCTATTCATGGAGCAACAATGCAACAACACAAAATATTTCAAACCTTGTTGCAGGAACATATTCGGTAATTATTTCAGATAATAATGGTTGCGCACAAAATGCATCCGTTACAATAATTGAACCTTTGCCACTCACCAGCTCAGCTACAGTAATTAATGCCTCTTGCGGAATCTGTTCTGACGGCAGCATCGATCTTACTGTAAACGGCGGAACTGCTCCTTACAATTACGCCTGGTCGAACAACGCAACCACGGAAGATATAAATGGTTTGGTTACTGCAATGTATTATGTAACAATTACAGACAACAATGGTTGCCTGCACACAGATTCCGCTTTTGTTGATTTCTCTACCGGTCTGAGTAGCGTAACTACTGTAAATGAGATAAGCGTATATCCGAATCCTTCCACAGGTGAGAATATTCATTTTGTTTTTGAATCTCCTGCAATGACAATTGGTACAATTTCAATCCATGTTTTTGACTTGGGCGGAAAGGAAGTTTACCAATCTGAATTAAACAGCGCGCCGGGTTTTGTATTGAACATTCCATTGCCGAACGGGACTTATATTTATAAGATAGAAGACAAACAAAATTTTATCCGGACAGGACATCTTATTATTACAAAATAGATCAACTCCTATTTACTGTAAAAAGCTCTGCATAATGTGGGGCTTTTTCTTTTTAGTAACCGCGCTTATTAATATCTAAAAACGTTCGTTAAGTGAAATGCATTTAAGCTTATGGCAAAGTAATATTTTACACGGGCATAGTATTCCCGAAAGAAATCAGCAGATAACCGGTTTTTTAATTGCTCTTCCCATTAAAAAAACGAACGTATTTTATTTGCTTATCAACAAAATTGCACACAACCCGTTACAAAAAAACCTTTGTTAAGAAGAACAAGTGTACCAGAATGGAAATTACAATAGTTTAATTAACGCAATGCGCACTTTATAGCATCGTGGAAATGAGCCGGATTGCGGCAAAGAGCTATTAAGACAACTTCAGAACAGCATAAATTAACATGTATGCATTTCATTAGTGTAAATTTAGCTTCAAGACTTTCATTTTAACTTAAACTAAGCTATACAAATACATAAACCCGTTGTTATAATGCCATAGCAGTGCAAAGGTAGTTTTGCTACACTACAGAAGGGTTCTGTAGAAAAACAAAAAAACTTACACACTATGAAAACATTGACAAAAGCAGGAGAGCTTCGTAAAAAAGCTTTCCAGGTAATGTTGCCGGCACTTCTATTGTCGGCACTAAGCGTTTCTGCGCAGGTCACAGAAACAGTAGGAACAGTAGGCAGCACTACTTCTATTGCATCGCATGAAACTGCAAACAATTTTGATGCAGACGGATTAACTTACTCCGGTACAGGAGACATCCGCAACACCACCGCATCAACAGGCTACACGGGTGCTTCCGGCGCGGCGAACGTATTCCTTAATACAGGAAGAACATTCATCATCAGCAATCTTGGAACAAATGCATGTGGAGGTTCAGCGATCTCTATGTCGTTTGGCATTTTCAAAAGCAGGAACGATGAAAACGGTTCTAATCTTGTTGTTGAATACAGCACTGATGGCGGAATTAACTGGACAGGACTTTCCTACACAGCACTGCCTACAGGTTCGGGTACTTCACGCTGGTACCTTCGCACTGTTTCAGGTTTACCTGTAACATGTAACCTGAAACTTCGTTTCAGCAATGTTGGCGCATTGCCACAATTCCGTATTGATGATATCACAACTACATGCGGTGCAGCAGTTGAATCACTTTGCACAGCTTCTATCACTGCAAATGATACGAATGTATTTTGCGCAGGCGACAGTGTAAGACTCACTGCAAATTCAGGTGATGCATATCTCTGGTCGAATGGTGCAACAACGCAGTCTATTCTCGTTCAAAATTCAGGAACTTATTTCGTGACTGTTGAGGATAATTGCTGCTTTGCAACATCTGTAGGTTCTTATGTTCTTGTTCATAACGACGGAAATCCAAATCCTGTTATCGGAGCTTCAGTAAATAATGATACGGTTTGCCCAGGCGATACAGTAACACTTTCTGCAAGAACATTTGCACGTGATCTTATCATTTCACAGTACCAGGAAGGCGCAGGCTTTGATAAAGCAATTGAAATTTACAACGGAACAGGAAGCAGCATTCTTCTTTCTGATTATGAGATCCGTAATTTCCATAATGGCGCTTGCGATAATTCTGCACCGACATACACCATTGCTCTTCCTGCTGTAACATTGGCTGACGGTGCTGTTTATGTAATTGCTCATGCAAGTCACTCTGATCTTATTGGTGTTGATGCGGATCAAACATCTGCTAACCTTCAGTTCAACGGAGATGATGCGGTAACACTTTTTAATGTTCCGAATGATGCATACGTTGATATCATTGGTTCTATCTGCCACGATCCGGGCGCTGCATGGACAGCACCGAATTTCTACCGCACAGAAGGCCGCACACTTACACGTAAGCCATGTGTTTATGAAGGCATCTTCATCAACCCGAATCTTGCAGGTACAAACGGTTTCCCGACACTTACAAGCGAATGGTTCGTTGACACACTTGCATCTGTTACAGGATTTGGCGCGCACACAATGGAAGCAAGCACATACACATGGACACCTCAGCCAACAGTTCCATCATCAGGAGCAGTTGTAAATGCAGGCGTTGATGTTACAACTGATTTTGTTGTTGAAGGTGTTTATTGCGACGGATGTCCTTTCACTGCAACTGTCCGTGTTGTTGTTGATTGTGAAGGCGGACGTATTGCAAACCCGAATACAACTATTATCAATGACGTAAAAGCAGAAGCATATCCGAATCCTTTCAATGGAAATGTAACGCTCAATGTAACAACAGCTGCAAACGGTCCGGTGAAAATCGAGATCTTAAACATGCTTGGCGAAACAGTTGCACTATTAAACAACACTGTTTTGACTGCAGGTACCTATTCATTCACCTGGAATGGTTCTGCTGAAAATGGCAGTGTTCTTGCAGATGGAGTTTACTCTTGCAAAGTCACAACCGGCAATTCAGTTCAGGCTGTTATGCTGGTAAAATCTTCAAATTAGTAACTACTTTTTCTTTTTGAAAGGCGCGCCTGCAATGGGTGCGCCTTTTTTATGCCAACTTATGTCAAAACACGTGGCTTCGGTAAACGGGCCGTTTATTCATGTATTTTTGCATGTCCCATTATCAATGACTTCTATCAAAGAAAACATTCGTGACCGCGCTGCTGAACTTGCACTTACTGAGCAAATTCAGCAGGGTAATGTTGAAGCATTTTCAAAGTTGTACGACAGCTATTCATCGGTTCTTCATGGAGTAATCCTGAAAATTACCAATGACAAAAAAGCAGCAGAAGACATTCTTCAGAAAGCTTGTTTGCAGGTTTGGACGGAAATAATTTCGTTCGACCCCTCGAAAGGATCATTATTGATGTGGATGCTTTCGATTACAAGAAGTATGGCATTGACGGCAGTATCAAAGAAAGTTGAAGCGGATGAAATCCAACCTGCTGATAATTCCGTAAATACAATAAATCCGGAATCAACCCCGTTAAAGACAAATACAGTGATAGAGACTCCTCCTCTAGAGCAAAATTCCATTTTAGAATTGCTTTATTTCAAAGGTTATAGCCTGACCCAGGCAGCCAATGAGCTGGATACATCTGTGGCTGAGTTAAAAACAAGACTACGAATGGAATTCAAACTTCAGGGAGCAATTAAATCAAATGAATAGCCTTTCCTCCTATATCGAATCTGGCATACTTGAAGCTTATGTTTTAGGTATTACTACCGTGGAAGAAGCTTCAATGGTGGAGAAAATGGCGCTTGCTCATCCTGAAATAAAAAAGGAGCTTGAACAAATTGAAATTTCCCTTGAGCAGTATGCAGCTGACCATGCAGTTGAGCCACACGCAACGATGAAACCTCTTTTATTTGCGTCGATCGATTATAGCGAACGTTTGAAGAATGGTGAAGCTCCCGGATTTCCTCCATTGCTTAATGAAAATTCAGATGCTTCCGTCTATGCTGAATGGCTAAATCGCCCGGATATGGTTTTACCTGCCGACAGTGATAATGTATTTTTAAAGATCATCGGCGCTACCCCTGAAGCAACAACTGCTATTGTGTGGCTTAGAGAATTTGCACCGGATGAAGTACACCACGATGAGCACGAATGCTTTTTAATTATAGAAGGTTCCTGCGACATTCGAATTGGAGATAAAGTTCACCAGCTCGTTCCTGGTGATTTTCTAAACATCCCGCTTCACATCGAACACGAAGTAAAAGTCACTTCTTCCATACCCTGCAAAATTATTCTACAGCGTAGCGCAGCGTAAAATGTGCAAATTTCAAATTGGTAAATTTGCAAATGCAAAAAACGTATAATTTGCACATTTGAAATTTGCACATTCTTTTAATTCGCCCTCTCCCCGATCTGCTGGCGCCACATTGCGAAGTACAATCCTTTTTCGCTTAATAATTCTTCATGCTTTCCTGATTCAATGATCTTTCCTTTTTCGAGGACAAATATTTTATCAGCGTGCATGATCGTAGACAAGCGATGCGCAACGAGGATGGTAATGTGTTTTTTACTTTTTGAAACATCACGAACCGTTTTGCTGATCTCTTCTTCGGTAATTGAATCGAGTGAAGATGTTGCTTCATCAAATACAAGCAAAGATGGACGACGTAACAATGCTCTTGCGATAGAGAGACGTTGTTTTTCGCCACCTGACACTTTAACACCGCCTTCACCGATAACAGAATCTAATCCTTTATCAGCACGCGCTAATAAGCTCTGGCAGGCTGCTTTGTTCAGTACTTCAATACATTCTTCATCGGTTGCTTTTGGTGCAACAAACAAAAGATTTTCACGGATCGTGCCGGAGAATAATTGTGTGTCTTGTGTTACCAAACCGATTTGTTCGCGAAGCTTATCAAGATCAATTGAAGTTTCAGGATTATCATTATAAAATATTTTACCTGAAAGCGGTTTGTATAATCCGACAAGCAATTTCACAAGCGTAGATTTTCCCGAGCCCGAAGGACCGACAAATGCAATTGTTTCACCCGTATTTACTTCGAATGAAATTTTTTCAATTGCATTATGTTTTGCGGTCAGATGTTTAAAATCTACTTCGGTGAATTGAAGTTTACGGATCTCGGGAATTGTAACCGGATTTTCAGGCTTAAGATCTTTCGGTGTATCAAGTATAGCCTGGAAATTATCAAGCGAAACTTCTGCTTCGCGATAAATATTGATAATGCTCCCCAATTCCTGCAGTGGTCCAAAGATGAAGAAGGAAAAGATGAAGAATTTAAAATAATCAACAAATGAAATCTTACCGGTATAAACGAGATAAAGAAGAATGAAAAGAA
>JBKJMR010000021.1:0-6370 GCA_046596275.1 Bacteroidia bacterium
TGCACAAACCACTACATTTATCTGGACACTCAATGCGGACAGTGTGCGTGAATTCATCGCATTTGACGGGAACAGCTTTATGACGCCTGTAAATTATGGCGCGGTTCCGAATCAAAATCTTCATGCGCTGCAGCCGGTTGATTTCATCATCATTTCTCATCCTGATTTTTTAGCACAGAGTGAAGAGCTTGGCCAGCTGCATTTGATCAATGATAGCCTGACGTATCTTATTGTGACGCCACAGCAGATCTACAATGAATTTTCTTCGGGCTCGCAAGATGTAACAGCCATTCGTGATTTTGTAAAAATGATCTACGAACGTGCTGCTACACCTGCTGATATTCCACGTTATCTTTTATTATTCGGCGATGGTTCGTACGATAATAAACACCGCATGCCGGGCAACACGAATTTCATTCCGACTTTTCAAAACTTAAATTCTGTCGGCCCAACTGAATCGTATGTTGCCGATGAATTTTATGGTTTGCTGGATGATCCGGGTGAATGGGATGACGGCGGCGATATCGGCTCACTTGATATCGGTATAGGAAGATTCCCTGTGCGTACAGTTGGCGAAGCGCAGGCGATGGTGAATAAAGTGCGCACTTACACGACACGTCAAATGCCGGTGATCGATCAATCGGTGTGTGCGAGTGATGCATGTACAAAAGGCGGCGAATGGAAAAACTGGCTCGCTTTTATCGGTGATGATGAAGATTCTGATATTCACATGAGCCAATCAGATCAATTGGCGACTTACGTGGATACGCTTTATGATAATTACAATATTGATAAAATTTATCTCGATGCGTACCAGCAGCTGCAAACTCCGGGTGGCGAACGTTATCCTGATGTAAACAGCGCATTTGACAAACGCGTAGATATGGGCGCGCTCATGATCAATTACACCGGTCACGGCGGAGAAGTTGGTTTGGCGCACGAGCGGATTCTTGAAATTTCCCAAATCAATGACTGGAAGAATATCTGCAATTTGCCGTTATTTATTACCGCAACATGCGAGTTCGCCCGTTTTGATGATCCGACGAGAACATCTGCAGGTGAACTTATTCTGCTCAATGACGGTGGTGGAGGAATTGGTTTGCTTACAACAGTTCGTTTGGTTTATTCAACGCCGAATTTTAACCTTAACCGCAAGTTTTACGAATGCGCTTTTGATCCGATCAACGGTGAGATGCCGCGTGTGGGAGATCTTTACCGCATCACCAAAGTGACCAGCGGAAATAATACGAACAATAGAAACTTCACATTGCTTGGCGATCCTGCATTGCGTTTAAGCTACCCGGTGAACCAGGTAACAACTACCGAAGTAAATAATGTGGTCATCACTTCACAGCCTGATACGCTTCGTGCATTAAGTCATGTAACTATTGAAGGTTACGTTGCAGATACTGCAGGAAACGTGATGACAAATTTCAACGGTGTTTTATACCCGACTGTTTTTGACAAAGCGAAATCGATCACCACATTAGGAAACGATCCACCGAATCCTGTTTACACTTTCAAGCTGCAAAAAAGCGTTTTGTATCACGGAAAAGTAAGCGTGGTGAATGGTTATTTCTCTTATTCTTTTGTTGTGCCGCGTGATATTGCTTACCAGTATGGAAATGGCCGCATCAGCTACTTTGCTGATAACGGGCAAACCGATGCGAGCGGTAATCATGAAAATATAATTATCGGTGGTTCAAATCCGAATGCGCCGGTAGATGTAACAGGTCCGCAGATAAAATTATATCTCAACGACAGCAATTTTGTATTCGGCGGAATTACCAATGCAAGTCCGAAGCTGTTTGCGGTGATCCAGGATTCGAATGGTGTAAATACAGTAGGCAATGGAATTGGTCATGATGTGGTTGCGATCCTCGATGAAGAAACAGGAAATGCAATTGTACTGAATGATTATTACCAGGCGGACATGAACAGCTACCAGAGTGGAAAGATTATTTATCCATTCAGTAATCTCAGCCCTGGAAAACATACGCTTACTTTAAAAGTGTGGGATGTTTATAATAATTCTTCCACGATGAAAACTGAATTTACAGTTGTTAATCCTACAGGACTTTCACTTGATCACGTGATCAACTACCCGAATCCGTTCACAACACATACTTCGTTCTTCATAGAGTATAATCAGTGCTGCACAGAGTATGATATTATGATCCAGGTGTTCACTGTTTCGGGTAAGCTGGTGAAAACGATCAATGAGCATGTGATTTCGGAAGGTTTCCGTTCAGAGCCGATCGAATGGGATGGAAAAGATGATTACAATGATAATATCGGCCGCGGGGTTTATATTTATCATGTTTTTGCGCGCACAGCAGAGGGTTTGACGGCAGAGAAGTATGAAAAGCTGGTTATTCTAAATTAAAAAACAAAACAGAAGCTTAATTTTTTATTTTTGTTCACTAATATCCTTTGCATGAGTTTCAAGTCGTTAAAATTATCCGCAGGAATTGTTTTCGCTTCCGCTGTATTTCTCCCTTTTTCGGAAGATATGCATGCTCAGAATTCGTCAATTAGTACAACCCAGCTTTTAGGTCAGCTAAATACGATCACAACTGCCGTTCCTTTTTTGATGATCACGCCGGATTCACGTGCAGGCGGAATGGGTGAAACAGGAGTTGCTACAACACCGGATGTAAATTCAATGCACTGGAATGCGGCTAAGTATGCATTCGCTGAGAAAAAATCAGCTGTCGGAATTTCTTACACGCCGTGGTTGCGCGCATTGGTGCCGGATATTAATCTTGCCTACATCTCCTTTTATTCTAAAATAGGAAGAGATAAAAATTCAGCATTCGGTGGATCGATGCGTTATTTCTCAATGGGAAATATCACGTTCACAGATGTTGTTGGTAATACGATCGGACAGTTCAAGCCAAATGAATTTGCATTCGACGGTTGTTATGCAAGAAAGCTCGGCGATAATTTTTCAACTTCGATGAGCGTGCGTTTTATCCGCTCAAATCTTACTAACGGAATCCAGGTAGCCAACCAGGAAACAAAAACAGGAACAGCGATTGCGGTTGATCTCGGTGCTTATTATCACAACGACGAGATCAAATGGATAAAAGGGAAAGAAACGACGTTTATGGCCGGTATGGCAATCACGAATATCGGATCTAAAATTTCTTATAGCTCTTCAGTTAACCGCGATTTCATTCCGATCAATATGCGTCTCGGTGCGGGAATGCTTGTAAATGCTGATGAATATAACCAGGTTTCATTCCAGCTTGAGTTTAATAAGCTGCTTGTTCCATCGCCTCCGGTGTATGCGCTCGACAGCAATGGGAATCGTGAAATTGATGGCTCAGGGAAATATGTAATTGAAGCAGGAAAAGATCCGGATGTTGGCGTACCTACCGGCATGATCCAGTCATTCTACGATGCTCCTGCGGGATTCAAAGAAGAATTGCGCGAGATCAATATGTGTGCTGGTGTGGAATACTGGTACAACAATATTTTCGCAGTGCGCGCAGGTTATTTTTATGAAGCAAGAACAAAAGGTAACCGTCAATTCCTCACACTTGGCGCAGGCGTAAAATACAATGTCTTCGGACTTGATTTTGCTTACCTTATTCCTACAAATGGCCAGCGTAGTCCGTTGCAGAATACATTACGCTTCACACTCACATTTGATTTTGATTCCGCTAAAAAAGGCGGCGATGAAGGCAAATAGTTGTAAATAAAAAATAGTAAAAGCGTCGTTTTCAATCTGATTACGACGCTTTTTTATTTTGATCAATCCAGCGATTTACAGTTTCATCTAAAATATTTAAGCACGCTATTCGTTTAGCTTACGGCACTTTTAATTTTAGTCTTACGAAATCTTATAGCGGATGAACTATTTGAAAAGAATTTTTGCGGCAGTGGTGCTTTTAATTTTCTCCAAGGAACCGCAGGCGCAAAATAGTATTTCAAGCGCTCAATTATTAGGTCAGCTGAATACGATCACTACAGCAGTTCCTTTTCTGAGGATCGCACCTGATGCACGTGCGGCAGGAATGGGGGAAACGGGTGTAGCGACTGCACCTGATGTGTATTCGATGCACTGGAATGTGGCAAAGCTTGCATTCGCGGAGAAAGAAATTGGAGTGGGATTGTCCTATACACCATGGTTAAGGGCGCTTGTTCCGAATTTAGATCTTGGTTATTTATCGGCGTATCTGAAGCCGGATTCCCTTTCCGCGGTTAGTGTTTCTGCACGGTACTTTTCAATGGGGAGCATAACGTTGACGAGTTTTTCCGGAGTCATCGGGCAGTTCAGACCATATGAATATGCGGTTGATCTTGGTTACACACGGCGTATTGCAAAACGATGGTCAATGGGAGTTGCGTTTCGTTATATAAATTCAAACCTCACGCATGGAATCAGTATAAATAATAAACGAACTTTTACCGGCCGCTCATTTGCGGGAGACCTTGGAGCCTATTATTACGATCGTGATCGCATTAAGATTTCAGGTCGGCCGTGTGTGATGATGATTGGCCTGGCACTGACAAACGTCGGAAATAAAATTACCTATATGGATTCTACAGAAGGCGATTTTATTCCGATCAACCTGCGCGTGGGCCAGGGGTTACACATCAATTTTGGGGAACAAAGCTTGTCTTTTCACTATGAGCTGAATAAATTATTGGTTCCTTCACCACCGGTATACGCGTTAGATTCCAATGGAAATCGTTTTGTTAATCCAAACACAGGCCAATATGTTATCCTTGCAGGAAAAAACCCGAATGTACCGGTGCCGCAAGGAATGCTTCAATCGTTCAGTGATGCACCAACCGGATTAAAGGAAGAGTTAAGAGAAATAACTTTCAGCGCGGGTGTCGAATACCTTTATCTGAATTGTTTTGCAGCGCGTGCAGGTTATTTTTACGAGGCGCGCACAAAAGGGAATCGTCAATTTATAACAGTCGGTACAGGAGTAAAATTCAAATTTATTTCCCTGGATATGGCTTATCTCATTCCAACAAACGGCCAGCGAAGTCCATTGCAAAACACACTCCGTTTCTCCGTTCAGTTTTATTTCAATCATCCGCACACTTTACCACCAATCAAAAAACCTTAATTTCCGTATCTTTCCGCCCTGTATTTTTAAAATGGCATTTCAATAAATGGTTCCGAATATTCGTGTTGGTTTAGGGTTTGATGTTCACCGGCTTGTAAAAGGCCGTGAGCTTTGGCTGGGCGGTGTGCTTGTGGCGCATGATTACGGATGCGAAGGTCATTCTGATGCAGATGTGCTCTTACATGCGATCTGTGATGCGTTGTTAGGCGCTGCAGGTTTGCGCGATATCGGATTTTATTTTCCGAATACGGACGCAAGCTTCAAAAATATCGACAGCAAAATTTTACTCGCACGGGTTGGAAAATTATTAAACGAAAAAGATTGGTCGGTTGGAAATATTGATGCGACGTTAGCCATGGAGCGCCCAAAAATAAATCCATACGTTCCTGAAATGGTTCAAACGATCGCACGCATTCTCCACATCGAAGAATCGAACGTCTCGATAAAAGCCACCACAAACGAAACGATGGGATACGTAGGAAAATCGGAAGGCGTAAATGCCTGGGCCGTTGCGATGATCTACCGCGACTGAGGATCTGGTGACTGGGTGATCTGGTGACTGGGTGATTGAAAAAAAATAGAAAGATTTTGAGAAAAAATTATGGTGGCTGCTTATTATGCGACCTTGATTTTTATAATACAGAGCGCAATCATCCAGTCACCAGATCACCCAGTCATTAAATCCCTTCCGGGCGAATGCTAATCGAAGGAGATGGCATATTCCAGTCCGATGATGTAGAGTGTTTGGCGATCGTTGACGTTGTATTCTTTTTGAAAAAGAAAATATGCGCCGAAAGAATGCATGTCGTTGAGCTTGTAATCTGCGCCGGCAATCAGTCGCTGGCGGTCGAAACCATTTGCCCAGGGTACGCGAGGATTTTGCATCTGCCAGCGAAGTTCTGTGGCGAGGTAAGGAGTAAGGTGCGGACCAACTTCATATCCTACTTTAAAAAGATTTCTCAAATATACTTCCGGGATATTTCCATTCTCCCGGTTGTAACCTGCCTGGCGCCATTCAGCCTGTAAACGTGCCCGATATCCAAGCGTCCATTTACCTGGCTTGACTTTAAAAAGCAAATCAGTGTAAAAGCGGCTGCGGAATCCATACGAACCATCATCTTTTTGTTTTTGAATATTACGGTAAACCAATGAAATTCTCAAGAACTTAACAGGTTTGTAATTAAATCCAATATTGGTATAAAAAAGATTGATCATTGACAGGTTTTCTTTCAGGCGAAATTCCTGGTCAATGCTCATTCCGAACTTTTTGTTGAAATCCT
>JBKJMR010000085.1:0-3296 GCA_046596275.1 Bacteroidia bacterium
CATTCGGCAAATAAAGACAACAGATCAGCAGATCATTGACTGTTGCTTCGATGTAACGGCTTTGCTCATCTTCCGTATCGCCAGGAAGTCCGCGGGTGTTTTCCTTCAAATTGAATTTCTTTTTTGCAAGGATCGCGACACCGTTCCAGCTTTTCTGCCCTTGCCAGACAGATTTATATCCAGCATCAGCCAACGCAGCGACAGGAAATTTTTCGTCCGGCGATTTTAATTCCTGCAAACAAGCCACATCAGGTTTTGTTTCTTTGAGCCAGCGAAGCAAAACCGGCAGGCGCCCATTCACACCATTCACATTATAAGTCGCGATTTTCATAGGACTTACTGCACAAAATAAATACCAAAGTTCTATGGCTGTTGGTTAAGCGCATTGTGCTTCGCGGTTAATTCAGCTTTCGATAGAACAGGTCGCACCTACGGCGCTTCGCATGAATCTCTTATTAGCCAGATCATAAACAGGTCGCACCTACGGCGCTAATCGATTAGTGAACTTTTATCAGCGTAGTAGGTGCGACCTGTTTATAACTAATGGATCCAACAAACACCTAATTAAACGCCGTAGGTGCGACCTGTCTATAACTTAAACCCAACAAACACCTAATTAAGCGCCGTAGGTGCAACCTGTCTATAACTTAAACCCAACAAACACCTAATTATGCGCCGTAGATGCGACCTGTCTATAACTTAAACCCAACAAACACCTAATTAAGCGCCGTAGGTGCGACCTGCCTATAACTTAAACCCAACAAACACCTAATTAAGCGCCGTAGGTGCGACCTGTCTATAACTTAAACCCAGCAAAGACCTTATTAAGCGCCGTAGGTGCGACCTGTGCTCATGAAGAAAATCTTTCTCGTCAAAGGATTCTCTCGTTGACAAGCCAAATTACTACCACATAACTTATTGACATTGATCAACTGCCGATTCGCTAAATCTCACTTTCACTAGTCTACAAAAACAAAAACGCCCCCTGAAATCAGGAGGCGTCTATTAATCGTAAGTGTTGAAAATTATCTCACTTTTTTACCTTTTTTTCCACCTTCTCCACCGCCGTCACGGTCATCATCTCCGCCGCCGACAATCTCTTCTGTACGTGGATTTTCTACGCCTTTATTTAATGTGCTGCCGGAATTATCGGTAGTAGATGGATCTGAACCGCGCTGATTTGCAGGCTGATCCTGCTGAGAACATCCGTTAAGTTCCGGAAGATTCTCTTTCTGACAGGAGCTTATGCACACAATAAACCCGATCAGGATTGCTATTTTACTTAGTGATTTTATCATGGCTGAAGGAATTATACAATATTAAAACTAAGACAAATTTATCTAAAATCCAACATTACCGGGAACAATTTTGCCGGGCGGTTATCCCCGCTCTACAGGTGGTCAGGTATACATCTTAATTGGCAAAACGATTTCCACCCTTGTCCCTGTGGTCTCATTCTTCTCATTTTTGACGTCAAAAGGCCCTTTAACTGCCAATTCCGACTTCGTAATGTCGCGAAGCAGGTTAATTCTTCCGTTGGTAATTTCCATTCCTCTGGAAATATGAAAATTCCCGCTATGCTTTTTCTTCTCCATGCTCGCCTCAATCCCGATCCCGTTATCCTCGATACTGAACATGATCTCATCGCCCACTTCTTTTACAGTGATAATGATGGTGCCCGGTTTTTGCATCGGTAAAATGCCATGCCAGATGCTGTTTTCAATGTATGGCTGCAGCATCATCGGCGGAATTTCAATCGATTCAGTGTCAATATCGCCTTCAATATCGATGCGGTAATCGAACTTATTTTCAAGACGCATGTGCTCGAGTTCGAGATATAATTTCAGTCGTTCAATTTCTTCAGAAAGCGGAACAAACGTGCTGAAAGAACTGTCGAGGTTTTTACGGATAAGCTTTGCAAAGCTGCCGAGGTATTTGCTCGCGAGTGTTTTATTTTCTTTGTTAATGTAATACTGGATGGAATTAAGCGCGTTAAAAACAAAATGCCTGTTCATGCTCGCATTAAGCGTTTGATGTTCGAGAACGAGCAGTCTTGATTTATAATCTAATTGCTGCGTATGATGTTTTCTTTTTAATGCAGAAACACGCCAGCGATACAGCAGCCAGATGAGCGTACCGGTAAAGACAAAGCACAAAACAAAAAACCACCACGTCAGCCAGAACGGAGGTGTTATTTCAAAGCTGAAAGTGGCAGGAACTTTATTCCAGACATTATTTTTATTGCTGGCAATAACCTGGAATGTATATTTTCCTGAAGGCAGATTCGAATACGTAGCAAATGTTGCATCAGTAGCCGGTGACCATTCCTGGTCGAAACCAACGAGCATAAATTTGTAACGCACTGAATTCGGATTGCTGAGACTGATGCCGATGTAATCGAAGGTGATGTATTTCTTTTTATGATCGATGGAAAGATTGCGTGGCAAACCTGTATTCGGGTCTTCGCCTTCAGAAAAACCGGCCCAGTCTGTTGGCTGTAAAAAAAGTCGCACGCCGGTAATATGTGTTAACGGTTCAATTTTTTCATTCACACTTTTTTCCTTTGAAGAAGCATATTTCAAAACACCTTCCGAAGTGCCGAACCATAAATTTCCCTCGTGATCCTGGTAAGCCGCATTCTGGTTACACTCGAGACTTTTTAATCCTTCGAAATTGGTGTAATGTTTAAAATCTGCTTTTTTAGTGCGGTAATATTCTTCCGTATTCAATTCATAAATTCCATTGTTGGTCCCGATCCACAAATGCTGTAGTGAATCAAGCACCATAAAATTCACGTTGTTCGAATTGTACTTTTCATCAATTGAAATTTTTGAAAATGCTTTTCCCTTTCCGGCTTCAACATCGAGTCTTGCATCATAAAGCGTAATGCCATTGCTGGTCCCAAACCATAAATTATTGTGGTTATCCTGCAAAATGGTTACAACATTATTATCGCTGAGGCCATTTTCAGTTGTATAATTTACAAATACTTTACCGTTGTATTTAAACACACCGTTGCTGCTGGCAAACCACATATTGTTATTCTCATCTTCATGAATGCTCCTGATATTCTTGCCGATATTATCTTTTTCATAAACAAAATTGACACAACTTTTTCCATCGTACTTAGAAACACCTGCTGTAGTGCCAAACCACATGTTTCCTTTTTTATCCTGGTAAATGGAATAAACTGTATTGGCAGGAAGACTATCGTTTAACGTAATAAAACGTGTTCCATCGTATTTACAAACGCCACCTGACGTTCCGAACCAGATATTATTCTGATTATCAACAAA
>JBKJMR010000223.1:0-2643 GCA_046596275.1 Bacteroidia bacterium
ATTTAAGGTGGGGCGGATTTCGGGGGTGGGCGGGAATGGGTATCGGGCTTTTTCGAAGAGGTGAAGGGATTGGGATTGTTTGTGAATTAACCGGCAAAAGGAAAGTGTGTGATTGGAAAGAAAAAGAGGGTGTTGGGAAAGTTAATTAGAAGGTTGGTAGGAAAAGTGTGATTTTGTTTTCATTGAAAGATTTTTTTTAAGAACTCCAAAAATAACAAAACTCAACTTATGAAATCAATCTCAGTTTCTATCGTTTTAATCGGAATGCTATTTTTCACTTCTTGTGGACCAAGCGCAGAAGAAAAAGTAATTGCTGAAAAACGTAAAGTGGATTCTATTACCGTCGCAACAGAGCAGGCAACAAAACTTAAAATTGACAACAAGCTTGCTTATGAAGATTCAATACAGCTTGCAATTGGACAGAAGGAAAATCTTGAACGATTTTTTTCTGAAGCAAAAGGAGAATTAGCAGCAGCAGAGGACAAACTGACAACAATAAAAGGTTTTCAGCTTTTAAGAGCAGCATCCGATAGGGAAGAGCAGATAAGGAATCAAACAATCGTGATCCATGATTTAGAAAATCACATTCGCGAGTTGCAGCAATCATTAGAGATAGTGAAACAGAATATTGAATATTATAAGGAACAAAAGAAGATTTACCAGTAATCATTATAAACCCCTACAAAAAATGGACTTCAAAGATCAAATCAAAATGCTCGGCGAACGAGTCATGAAACTCAAAGACCAGGTCAATACCGAAGAAGCAACCAAGAATGCTTTTATCATGCCTTTCATTCGCGAATTGGGTTACGATGTTTTTAATCCGAATGAAGTAACGCCTGAGTTGATTGCAGATGTGGGCATGAAACAAGGCGAAAAAATTGATTATGCAATTATGCGTAATGGCGAGCCCATTATTCTGATCGAATGCAAATGGCATGGCGCTCCTTTGAATGTCAATAATGCATCGCAGCTGTTCCGGTATTTTCACACTACCAGTGCGAAGTTTTCTATTCTTACCAATGGAATTGAATATCGTTTCTACACCGATTTAGTGGAGACGAATAAGATGGACGAAAAACCATTTTTTGTTTTTAATATCAATGACATCAAGGATAACCAAATTGAAGAGCTTAAAAAGTTTCATAAAGATTATTACGACTTTGATAACATCTTAAATACTGCAAGCGAATTAAAATATACAAGCGAACTGAAAGTGCTGCTGAATGCTGAGTTCGCAAATCCAAGTCCGGACTTTGTGAAGCATTTTGCGAAGCAGGTTTATCCGAGTATTGTTACCGCTAAAGTGCTCGAGCAGTTTACAGCATTAACGAAAAAGTCAATTCAGCAAAACATTAGTGATTTGATTACTGAGCGATTAAAAACGGCTTTGAATAAAGAGGATGAAGCTACCAAGGTGCAAGAAACTGCGCAATCTGTAGCTGACCAATTGAAAGCAGAAGAAAATAAAGTTGTTACTACAGCAGAGGAGCTTGAAGCATTTTTGATTGTGAAAACGATCCTGCGTCAAAAGATCCAGGCAACAAGAATTTCTCATCGTGATGCGCAATCTTATTTTGCGATTTTGCTGGATGATAATAACCGTAAAACTATTTGCAGGCTTTATTTAAATGGGAAAAAGTCTATTGGTATTTTGGATGATCAGAAGAAGGAGATTAAGAATGAGCTGGCTTCGCTGGATGATATTTTTAAATATTCGGATGAGTTGTTGAAGGCGGTGGAAAGTTATGATCGGGCTAAGGAGGTGGTGTAATGGGGAGTAACACCATGAATACGATCTGGCATATTTAAAATGATACCAAAAATTTATACAGGCTCTCAGATTATTTTAAAAAAATGGAACTGACTTTTATAGGTCACATCCCGGTAATCAGGATTGAGCTATATGCAAATATTTCAATGATTTAATTTAATCGACCCTCACATTTTTTGTATTTAGTTTTTGAAGGTGCCATAAAACTTCTGTTTTTCGTCGTTGTGCAACGTTGACCACCGTATTATCACTGAGCGTTATTTTTCCTCCCCTTGTAAACTGAATGGACTTTATTTCATGTAAATTAATAATGTGCGACTTATGAACCCGAAGAAAGAGGAGTGGGTCGAGCTGCTGATAGATCTGCCCGATATTACGCGTGCTGATATATTCTTTTTGTCCGCCCCTGATGTGAATGATGCTGTAAATGCGTATAGCCTTCACATGTAATATGTTTTCCACCGGCACGAGTTGTCTTATTCCATTATCAACGATAAAAATATAATTGGCTATGCTCTTCGTATTTTGGCTAAAATTCATGAGGCAAAGCTATTTCGGATTTTTTGTATTGCCTTACCAGCTACAACGTTTTTGAGTCATTATGTTACGCAAGCCTGTACAATATTCTTTCCTCTATAAATAAAAACCAGATTCCACATACAACGTTTTTAGCACACATCATTTTGCGCACAGTTCACTGGAATTATTTTTAATACATTTGTTTATATTCCATATTGCGTTGAACATACAGCGTGTATTGTTTTTTTTACTCCTTCTTTTTCTTGTATTTGACGTTAAGGCTCAACAGCTGCTTTTCAGAAATATGAGCGAATTGACGGTTCCTGCACAGGAGTGTTATAACGTTTTAC
>JBKJMR010000394.1:0-6092 GCA_046596275.1 Bacteroidia bacterium
TTATAATTTTCCTGCAAATAATATTGGGTGCCGAGCCAATAAAAAGGCTCCGCTCCTATCGCGGGACAATTATCAAGAAGCAATTCCTTATCTCCAGAAATTTATTGATTATGATACCGACGATGCAAAAAAGCTTGGTGCGAATTATGAATTTAATTCCAGCCAGGCACTTGAAATGTTGCGCTGGTCAAAATTTTATGTAGATATAAAAAGTAAGATTCATCCGTTCGCACCGTCGCCTGTAAAAGGAATTGACACACCGAAAGATGAATACCTGGCAATCATCACGCCTGATAATACACAGGCATTGTATGTGCGTCGCGTTCCCGTCAACCAGGCCGATCGTGTTTGGCAATCTTCGCAGCAAGCGGAAGTTTTAACGATGAGCATCATGCAGCCGAATGGTGAATTTGATAAAGGAACATTTATGGATGAACCTTTCAACCGGAATGCAAATGAAGGCGCTGCAACTTTGACCATCGACAACAAACATCTTTTTTACACAATCACAAAAGAAACGGCCGACGGAACGAACACGGATATTTACACCGCAGATCTGAATGACGGATCGTGGACGCCTATTCGTCCGCTCAGCGATAAAGTAAATGATCCTATCTATTGGGATTCGCAGCCGACAATTTCCGGGGACGGTAACCTGCTTTATTTTGCAAGCAATCGTCCCGGCGGACAAGGCGGCATTGATATCTGGGTGACGAAAAAAGGTTTTGATGGTGAATGGGGCGTTCCGACAAACCTTGGTCCGACAGTCAACACACAGTACGACGAAAAATCTCCGTTCATTCATACCGATTCGCAAACACTTTATTTTTCTTCGAATGGTCACCCTGGAATCGGCGGTTACGATATTTTTTTCTCACGTGCTGATGCAACAGGTAAATGGAAAGAGCCGGCCAACCTCGGACTTCCGATCAATACGATTGGTGATGATGTTGGATTTTTTGTAAGTACAGACGGAACAACAGGATTTTTTAATACGAATGCGTCTGTTCCCGGCCAGGTTGGTGGTTTTGATGTTTACCAATTTGAATTGTATCCTGAAGCGCGTCCTGAAGCAACAGTTATTGTAAAAGGTGAACTGAAAGATGAATCCGGGAATCCACTTACAGGCGCAACAACTGTTGAAATAAAAAATGTGCAGACGAAAGAAAAATCCTTCGGTGTTGTTGATACGATCACCGGAAGTTTTGCTGCGGCCATCCGTGTTTCGAAAAAGAATGATTATGTCATCACGATAAAAAAAGACAGCGCCGCATTTAATTCGCAGCTGATTTCCGGCAAGCAGGATTTTAAAGCGATTGTTGTCAATGCAGAACCAATGAAGATCGCGAAGCTGAAAGAAGGCGATGCATATACGATCAACGATATTAATTTCGCATCCAACGCAGCTGTGCTCGAACCGGAATCGATGGTGGTGCTAGAATTATTTGCCGCTTATTTAAAAGAGCATCCGACGATGAAGATCGAGATTCGCGGTTACACCGATAATGTTGGTGACGACGGAAGAAATCTTGATCTTTCGAATGAACGTTCGTATGCTGTATTCGAAGCGCTGATGAAATACGGCGTGCCGCGTTCACAGATCACAAGTGCAAAAGGTTATGGTGAAGCAAAACCAATTGCAGATAATACAACGGAAGCGGGGAGAGCGAAAAATCGCAGAACGGAGTTTTTGTTGGTGAGGCAATAATCTTATTCATCCGGAGTAATGATTGTTTTAAAGATTTACAATTATTATTCTCCGGATCTAGTTAATAGTTGCTCAAAGAAACCTCCGTTTGTTTTTCTCTATCCACAATTAATTTTTAAAGAAAAAATTAGTTGTTTCATAGTTAAGCGCAAAGGATCCTTAACAAGGCGAATCAAGTTGTTGTTTCTTGTTCTTTTCCAGGCAACGAAAAATGTTCAGTAACTTCTTGTGAGTAATAAAACTACAATTATTAAGATGTTAAGGTTTTTGAATTCTTAAACATTATTGTGGAAGTTGAGGAGTAAGTTGCAGTTTAGTTAAATCAAATTGTTTTTCCTTAAGACGCGCCAGGATCTGATTGTAGGTTTCATCGCTCATTTTCGGAGTTCTTGATAGTATCCACAGGTATTCCCTGTTTGGGTGGCTTACAACAGCATAGCTATAATCATCAGCCAAATCAATTATCCAGTATTTACCCTTAAATGGCCAAAAGAACTGAACTTTCAATTTCGCATTGCCCGAATTTTTTTCTACAAAAGCTTTGCCTTTAATGTATGATTGTTTGCCATTCACACTATCCCTGTTGCACTTGTTTTCTACAATAACATAACCATTTTCACTAACTGTATATTCAGCTGTTGTGCAATGACAACCTTTCTGAAATCGTTGCGGATAGGAGGCAATTTCAAACCATTTACCAGCATATTTATTTAAGTCCACAGCTGGAACTGTTTGTAATGGTTGAGCTTTCACAATTGCAGCAGTCATACTAATTAGTAGAATTAAATTGATCCTCATTGTATTTATCAAAACTTTTCTCATCAGATACATTTGTTAATATTCCATTTAATGTCCGGTGAAAATTTTACTGCGAGTGCTGCAACTAAGTTAAATAAATATACTGGCACATTACGATAAGCAATTGAACAAATAGAAGGAAAAAATTTCCCATTAAGGTTCAGGTGTCCTGTAGAAAATCAGTCACAAGTTCTCTTCGTATTTTTGTTCCGGAGGTTATTTTTCCTGGGATTATTGTTTTGAATTTTTCTGCACACGGCAGAGTAGGGTAGTGGAGTGTTTTTTTAGCCGTTTGGATAGAGATTTATCGGCATTAATTACATAATAATCTTTCCATCATCCATTTTTATCGTCCGTTGTGTGTGTTCTGCAAAATGAAGATCATGAGTTACAATCAGGAGTGTTTTATTATAAGATTGGGTAAGTCCTTTAAATATATCAAACACCATTTCCGTATTTTTAGTATCCAGGTTTCCTGTTGGTTCATCACACATGATAATGATGGGGTTGTTTATCATTGACCTGGCTATTGCAACACGTTGCTTTTCTCCGCCAGATAACTGGTAAGCCATCTTATCCGCCAGCTTTTCTATTCCTAAGCTTTTCAAATGTGTGAGTGCATTGCTTCTTAATTCTTCTTCAGGTAACTTGTTGGACTTAAAGCCTGGTAACATTACATTTTTCAATACGCTAAACTCATTGAGCAGGTAATGAAATTGAAAAACAAATCCTATTTTCTCGTTGCGAATGAATGCCAGTTCTTTTTCGGATTTATGCTCCATACATTCATTGTCAATGTATAATTGGCCGTTATAATCCGTATCCATTGTAGAAAGAATATAGAGTAATGTTGATTTTCCACATCCCGATTTACCGGTAACAGAAACAAATTCGCCGCGATTTATTTTAAATGTAATATCCTTCAATACATCTGTTTTTACCGGATCATTGAATGATTTGTTTATTGATTTTGTTTCTAATACGATGTTGCTTTCCATTTATTTGCCTCTGATAATTATTACAGGATCAATTGCACTTGCTTTGCGTGCAGGAAACCATCCCGCAAAGTAGGTAGTTGCTACAGCAAAAAATACGGCGATAAGATAATATTGTATTCCATAATTAATCGGGTACGATGTTATATTTGGTAAAGCAGCTGTGTTAAATGGAATAGCATCAATTAAACGGCAGAGCAAAAAACCGAAAAGGGCGCCTGCTAAAGCGCCGGATATGCCAATACTCAAGGCAATAGTAATAAAGATTTTTTTTATGTCGGTGCCTGCAAACCCGGTTGCTTTTAAGATGGCAATAGTATCCATCTTTTCATAGATCATCATATTAAGAATATTATAAATTCCAAAGCCGGAAACAACTAATAAGGTAATGCCAACTGCGTAGGAAATAATAGAACGTACGCGGCTTCCTGTTTCAAACTGTGAATTGGCGGTTTGTATGTCTTCAGCATCAAGATTAAAAAGATTTTGATATTCATGCGCTATTACCGGAGCCTGGTTCAAATCTTTTAATTTTATTTGAATATCGCTAAAGTAATTGCTTGGTTTGCCAAGGAGTTTTTGGGCCGTTGTCAAACTAGCATAGCTGTGTCCCTTATCTAATTCAGCTAAACCCGACTGAAAAATACCTACAACTTTCAAAGAGAACTGTTCGCCTGTTGCAGTTGTTACTTTAATAATGTCACCTTTTTTTGCAAGCATTGTTTCTGCAACACCTTTGCCGAGTATGATGCTGTTTGAAATATTTTTAAGATCGTAATAGTTTCCTTCAGGAATATAATCCCGAAAGCTGAAAAGTTTAGCCTCCTGCTCCACATCCACGCCGTTAATAATGCCATTCAATTCGATCGTGCCAAGATTGTAAAATACCTGGACTATCATTTTAGGTGCTACTCCATAAACGCGCTGGTCAGAATTTAGTTTTTTAATAATTGCTTCTGCGTTGTATATTTCCTTTCGTGTATTAGCTGGCTTAATAGAATTTACAAAATTATGGTAGCTTTTGTATTGGGCCGCCAGGTCGATCGGTTGAAGTGTTGAAGGGCGAATGTCATTGTACAATCTAATATGTGGGGTCCGGTTTAAAACCAACCCGTCCAATAATTCATTCAGGCCTTCCATAAAACCAAGCAGTGCAATAAAAAGCGTAATGCTAAAAGTTACCCCAATAGCTGCAACCAGCGTTTGTTTCCACCTGGCAAATAATAGGGCCCGTGCAATTTCTGTGATGTGTTTTACTTTCATTTTTGTGGCAATATTATTTTTGAAGCCGCAGTGATGCCACTAATTATTTCAACAAGGCTATAATCCATCAAGCCGGTTTTTACTTTTTGCATTACGCCATTTTCGAGCATGACAGTGGAATCGTTTATTAAATAATTTCTTGGAATTGTCAACGCATTTTGTTTTGAATTAATAACGATGTTAGCCTCTAAAGTAAGATTTGGATAAAGCACGTTTGGCTTCTTTGTAAAAACTGCTTCGGTTTTAAATGTTCGTGTCCGTTCATTCATCAGCGGATAAATAGATACAACTTCAGCTTCAAACACCTGTGACTTATAGCTATCCATACGGATGATGATCTGCTGTCCTGTTTTTATTTTTACTATATCAAATTCATCAATATTGAGCTCAATAATAAAATCTTCTGCGCCGATCACTGCCAATGCAGAAAGGTTTGTTACCAATTCGCCCTGCTCCTTATTGATTTTATAAACAACACCATCCATCATACTTCTTATGATCAAATCATCTTCTATGGATTTTGCAATTTTCAAATTGTTTTTACTTTGCCCTGATGCCAGTTCCATTTGGCGTTTTAAATCTGCATAAGCAACTTTTGCGTGAGCCAATGCAACCTTCGAATTTTCAAAATTCAGTTCCTTCTGTTCAACTTCAATTCGTGTTCCAATGTTGGTATTCCAAAGGTTTTTCTGTCTTATATATAATAATGAATCATTGGTTCGCTTTTTATCAGCTAGTTGAATTGCATTAAGAGCATCATTTAACCTTTCGGCATTTACAATAAAATCACTCGTTTCGGATGCAAGTCGTGCATTCTCAACAGAAAACGCGGAGCTTTTGTTATCGAGTTGAAAAAGCGGATCCCCTTTTTTAATATGCATTCCTTCTTTAACAAAGGTGATCTCCAATATACCAGTGGTCTTGCTAAAAACCTCGTACTGGTTTTTGCTTTTGATAATACCCGAAGCATAAACACTTTCAGTAATATCTTTTATTTCCGGGGCGATACTTTCATTCCCATGCTTGCAGGATTGAAAGAGGAGTGGCATTGCAAAAAACACAGTTAGGAATTTATTCATAGGGGAAATTATATATTCTTTTTAATAGAGACTATTGTGTTCATTGCATGACGCACAACGGTTTTTGATCTTGTGCTGGAGCAGAGAATTATCTGATTGTCTTTTCGGAGTTTCGTGCTGGGAGGTGGGGTAACAACCGGAAAAAATTGCCAATGAAAAGATTGAAAATTTGAAAAGCGCCGTTCCTTGTCTCATAAAATTGTATGGTTACCGGTCGTTCAGCGTTTACTGCTAACGGTTTGCAACTGA
>JBKJMR010000395.1:0-4279 GCA_046596275.1 Bacteroidia bacterium
CACATTTTTATGCACTTCCACCGACATTACGGTTGTTACCGGAGAAAACTATGATAGATATCTAATGCATAGCAAAATTAAAGATGTGCCCGTGCATTATGCAGATAATTCGATAAGTGGTAGCGTCTCAGTGACTGTCTGAATACAAATCGCGATCATTAGAAATTTCAGCAGATGATTCTCCTGTTTCTAATCTATAAATGATCTTTTCAATTGCAGAAAGAGCAAGCTTATCTTTTACGATATACGAATAGGCACCTGCTTCGTAAATTTCCAGCGCAATATCAATATTTCCCTGGCTGGAAAGAATTACAACCGGTAAATCCGGATTTATTTTTTTAAGCTTACGCAAGGTTTGCAATCCGCTTATAGCTGCAGCATTTGCACCATCGAGGTAATAATCAAGAATGATCACTGACGGATTCAAATCCATATTCCGCAGGCATTCCTCGCCACTTTTGTAACAATAAACTTTTTTGTTGGCTGCACTCTTATTTTCCCTCATAAGGCGAAAGCCAAGAGCAGCAAGATAAGCCTGGTCATCATCGACGATAAAAACAGAAAATTGTTTTTCCGGCTGAAGATTTTCCTCTGGTGAAGTATAATCGGGAGTTGTCATAAAAATAATATTAATCCAGCCAGCCGCCGGGCCGTTCTTCTTTTTCAGGATTCTCCCTGGCCTTAATTTTTTCGCGCTTTTTTCTTCTGAATAATAATCCCAGAAACAAGAGGCATGAACATGCGCCTGCAATGAACAAGATATTTATAGCTCCGTTAAACCGATCATAACCGGTGTAATAGGCCAATACCAGGAGGAATGAAACAATAACGGTAAGTGCAATTGTCCATCGAAGTGTTCGCAGCTCTTCTCTCTTGTTTAGGATAGAAAAGATCATCCTGTTCACTTCATTCAACATTTTCGGCAACGCCTTATCGTCCTTCACAATATATTCAGAAGCGCCGTCTTTTATGGCTGTTGTTGCCACCTCAAAACTATCCTGGCCGGATAAAAAAATAATTTCTGTTTCAGGTTTGAATAATTTTATCTTCCGTAAAATATCCAATCCATTCATTCGTTCCGCTTCAAAAGATTCATTCAGCTTATAATCGAGAATCAATATATCCGGATCTAATGAATGATAATGTTCAAGGCAATCTTCTCCTGAAGCAAATGAAAAAACCCGGTTTAAAGGATTTTTTTTAAGAAAATATTCTACTGCATGTCGAAACATAGGATCATCTTCCACAACCGCAATTCTAACACTCTCCGCGCTTTTTTTCTTAGTACGCGGACGGTAAACCACAGAGTTTACATCTAACACAGCATCCATATTTCTGAAATTTTACACCATTCCACCACATTTAAATTAATAACAAAAATCATGCTGTATTAAGGTTTTCGTTGAAAGTCAATCCCTAATGGTTAAACCGCTTCCTCAAACAGGTGAAAGAATCAATTGATGAGAAAAAAAATCGTCACTATTCACCATTTAATCTCATATTTGACCAAACTTTTTCTCCCGGTTGAAGTATAACAAACGGGGCACAGATCTTGAGGAAGTTTTATATTGTTTCCATTTACCCAGCTCGCGGCGGCACCGGAAAACTGGAAATTATGACACCGTATATAGTGCTTATTTATTATCGAAAGGTCTATGGAATTCCATGGGCGTTTTTGCATTGCCGACCGACTCAACTCCCTGCTTATTTTTAACGAATTTAATTGGAGAATATCTTCCATTACGAATGATATAAGACCCACTCCCGGTATTCTATGAAAAACTTTCTTTTGTTCAGGTGGCTGAAAAATATTTCCATTGCTAAACGACTTTATTTTGCGATAGGGATCATGGCCGTGCTGATAGCCGTGGAATTATTTACCCTGTGGTTCGCACTTAATACACTTTCTGCTGTCCGCGCCGGTGTAGCCGGTGAAGGTCTTTGGTCGAAATCGCAAAAAGATGCGGTGTATCATCTCGGCCGTTATGGTCATTCGCGTGACAATAACGAATACAATTATTACCTGAAGTTTATGAAAGTTCCACTTAGCGTACACGAGGCGCGTGTGGAGCTTGAAAAGCCGGAACCGGATCTTGAGCGTGCAAAACAGCTTTTTGTAGAAGGCAAAAATCATCCCGATGATGCAGAAGGAATGATCAGGCTCTTCAGGAACTTTTCAAATATTTCTTACATCGATAAGGCTATTCAGACATGGAGAAAATCAGATTCAATTGTGGCGATGCTTCCGCCAATAGCTGAACGCTTACGTGCAGAAATAACTTCCGAAAATCCTTCACAAGAAAAAATTGATGCGGCATTGCTTGAAATTGCGCCGATCAATTTTGAGCTGACACTGTTGGAAGATGAGTTTTCCTATACGCTCGGCGAAGGTTCACGCTGGCTCGAAGGTTTGATTCTTAAAATACTTCTTGCCATCACGCTTACAGTGGAAGTAAGTGGATTGATACTTACATTTTCTGTTACCAAAAGTATCCGGCGCGGTTTAAAAGAAATTATTTTAAAGTCGGCTGAAATTGCAAAAGGAAATTATACCGTGCGTGCAAAAAAGATTTCGAATGATGAGATCGGTGAACTCGCCGATTCATTTAACATCATGGCGGATGAGCTCGAGCATCATACCATCGAGCGAAAACAATCCAATGAGCTTTTAAAGGAAAGTGAAGAACGCTTCCGTCTCATTGTTGAGAATATTAAAGATTACTCAATCATCATGATTGACCTTGAAGGAAACGTTGTAAGCTGGAATGAAGGAGCAAAAAAGATCAAAGGATATTCTGAAGATGAGATAATCGGAAAACATGTTTCCGTCTTTTTTACAGAAGAGGAAATAAAACGAAATCGTTCGGGAGAAAATTTAAAGATTGCAAAAGAAGAAGGCCATTTCCAGGGCGAAGGCTGGAGAAAAAGAAAGGACGGTTCTTTATTCTGGGCGGATGTTTTATTGACTCCCATTTATGATGAAGAAGGAAAGATGCAAGGCTATGCGAAAATCGTCCGCGACATTACCGAGAAAAAAATTGCAGCAAATGAGTTGCAAAAAAATCAGCACCAGCTGGCCATGGCACAAAAGCTGGCACACCTGGGAAGCTGGGAATGGCAGGTGAATGAAGGAAAGCTGATCTGGTCGGAAGAATTGTATAATATTTACGGCCTTGATAAAGACGAAAAAAACCTGGTAGAGAAAGTAAATAAAATGACTCACCCGGAAGATCTTATTCGTGTGATCAGGATTATTAAAGAGTCGAGAGAAACGCACAAGAACTTTGAATTTTATTACCGCATCATCCGCGAAGATGGTACTATCAGGCATATTCATTCAAGAGGAAATGTGATCCTGGGTGCGAATGGTGAAGTTGAATCGATGATCGGTACAGACCAGGATGTCACAGATCGTTTCCGTGAAGAGCAAATGGAAAAGCTGGTTATGGCCGCTACAAAATCAAACAACGCGGTAATCATTGCTGATCATACAGGGAAAATTGAATGGGTGAATGAAGGTTTCTCCTTGCTCACAGGTTATACTTTTGAAGAAGTAAAAAATACACATGGTGAATTATTACGCCAGGGCGGAACAACAGGCTTAATCCCGGGAACAGAACTTTATGATACCGTTTTTTCTAAGAAACAATCTGTTGTTTACGAAGGCAAGAATTTTACCAAACAAGGAAAAGAATATTGGGTGATCACCACGTTAACACCTGTGCTTGGAACGAATGGAAAGGTTGAACGGATCATTGCAATCGACTCTGACATTACTGAACGAAAAAAGATTGAAGAAGACCTGATCTTTGCAAATAAGATTGCAGAACATTCACTCAAAAAAGGAAGCCGTGCCTTGCAGGAATTAATGAATGCAAAAAAACAGCTCGAAGATTCCATGCAGGTGAAAGAGCAATTTCTTGCGAAGATGAGCCATGAGATCCGCACACCAATGAATGCAATTGTTGGTCTGACAGATATTTTATTAGACACACAAATCTCTCATGAACAAAAAGAATGCATTGACGCAATCAAACTTTCATCCGATAATCTTTTATCGATCATCAACGATATTCTTGATTTCTCGAAATTAGAATCCGGTAAAGTAACAGTCGAAGCGCTTCCTTTTAATCCGAGAGAAATTATCGATACGGTTTTATTTACACTCGGATTTTCTGCAACTAAAAAAGGAATCAGTCTTCATTTCCGCAAAGAAGAGAACAATCTTCCGAAGTATATCATCGGCGATGCAGTTCGCTTACGCCAGATCATGCTGAAT
>JBKJMR010000546.1:0-5561 GCA_046596275.1 Bacteroidia bacterium
AGACTTAGTAATACAAACAGATGCTGCACTCAAACTAGTTCAACAGTATTTTAAATAAAAAACATGGGATTAATTAAAGAACCTTTGGACGTTGATTTAGTAATTACTCCAAAAAAAATTTCAAAGAAACATCTGGAAGAAATGGATGAGCTTATTGCTAAGCTGAAGTCCAAAAAGAAGGTAGTATCAAAAAGCAAATCGTCTAAACGGAATGAGGCTGCGTAATAAAAATCATTCCCCCACCCTCTCCTTTTCCATCGCCTCATAAAAACAATCTCTGCACAACGCTTCGTAGCTATCCTTTTCGCCCAGCAGAACCAACTCACTTCCACCTGTAATGCGATGTGAATAATTGGCAAGGTTGCCGCAACGCATGCAGATCGCGTGTACTTTGGTAACGTATTCTGCCGTTGCGAGCAATGCCGGAATCGGGCCGAATGGGACACCTTTAAAATCCATGTCAAGCCCGGCAACAATTACGCGGATTCCTGAATCGGCAAGCTGGTTGCAGACCTGCACTAATCCCATATCGAAAAACTGTGCTTCGTCGATACCAATTACATCCATTCCACTTGCTAGCAGCTGGATATTTGAGGAAGATGGAACTGGGGTAGAATGGATTTCCGTCGCGTCATGAGAAACGACTTTTACCTCATCATAGCGGGTATCGATGGCGGGCTTGAAAATTTCCACTTTCAGCTTAGCGATCTTGGCCCTGCGCAGGCGACGGATCAGCTCTTCGGTCTTACCAGAAAACATCGAGCCGCAAACTACTTCGATGCAGCCGCGACGCTTATGGGAATGAAGAGTATTTTCGAGAAACATAAGATTTTTCTGTAGGATCAGCAGCCTTAAAACGTATCTTTGAAAGAGCTTTTTCAGCTACGGCAAAGCTATCAAAAAAGCGGTTTTAGATTACGATTATGGCAGGTATTAAGGAAACAAAAAATTCGCTTCGCAAAGAATTACTTGAATTGTATAAGCGATTGACCGCCGTAAAGCCGGAAGAAATTTTTTCAGGCAATTCAACTAAAATACAGCTGCAGGACTTTGCAGTGCTTGCTTCCTCCATTTCCAAAAAATCCGAAGCGCTTGCTTACCTGTCTTCCGTTGAAGAAGAAAAACCACAAGTGGTAATTGCTCCTCCTGTTCCTGAAATTAAAACACCGGAAGTCGTCGTTCCTGAAATTACTCCTTTAGCTGAACCAACTATTCCAACTGTTCCGGCACCTCAAATTATTATCCCTGAAGTTGCGCCTGTTGTTGAAAAAACAACGCTGCCGATCTCTACGCTTGAAAACAAACAACCTGAACCTGTTCCAGCAAAGAAAATTTTTCCTGATGTGAAATCTTTTATCGGGCTGAACGAAAAGCTGATGTTTATTCGCAGTCTTTTTAAAGGCGAAGTAACAGACTATGAAAATGCAATTGCCCAGGTGAATAATTGCGCTTCTTATTCTGAAGCAGAAACTGTTTTACAAAATTTTTCTTACACTTATAAATGGACACAGGACGCTGAGCCTGTCCAAATATTTTATTCTATCGTTAAGCGCCGTTTCGCATAAATATGACAGCCCGGAATTTTTTATTTTTTAGTCTTTGGACCTTATCCGCCTCTGCCGATGCGCAGGATCGCGGCTACGCAAAAAAAATTATTGATACGCTCGCATCGCCTTCCATGCACGGACGTGGTTATGTTGCAAATGGCGACAAGATTGCTGCGAATTATATTGCGGATCAATACAAGTCTTTCGGGATGCTTTCTTTTAATCTTACCGGAACATTTTTTCAGCAATTTAATTTTCCTGTCAATACATTTCCCGGCAAAGTTGAAATGACATTCACCTTTGCTGATGGAAAAAAAGAAGTTTGTCAGCCCGGCCAGCAATTTCTTGTACACAGCGATGCGCCTTGTGTAAAAGGTCATTATAAAGTTGTCGTGCTCGATTCTACAGTAGTTTATAATGCTGCAAAACTTTCGGATTTCAAAAAGCTGAATCTTAGAAAAATATTTTTGCTCGTTGATACCATCGGCGTCCGTACGCTGAGTGAGCTCGCTTTATTAAGCAATTACATAAAATATCCAACCGGTGTAAAAGGAATTCTTGTTCCTGTAAAACCAAACCCGATGACAGGGGATTGTTCCAAGCTTACACCGTGGGATTTTTCTCAATTTCAATCCACAGTTCCGGTTATACAAATTGCATACACGTATAAAGCAGCAACAGAAATTGACGTTTCCATCGGCGCCAAATTTTACAAGAATTATTCTTCCCAGAATGTTGTAGGCTACATTCCCGGAAAGATCAACGCGGATTCTTTTATTGTTTTCACCGCGCATTATGACCATCTCGGGCAAATGGGAAAGACCGTTTATTTTCCGGGTGCAAACGATAATGCAAGTGGAATTGCAATGCTGCTGAGCTTAGCACGCTATTATTCATTACCCGAAAACAAACCGAATTGTTCGATCGTTTTCATCGCATTCAGTGGTGAGGAAGTCGGGTTGCTTGGATCACAATATTACATTCAACACCCGCTTTTTCCGATCCGCAGAATTAAATTCCTGACGAACATGGATATTCTCGGAACGGGTGACGAAGGAATTACAGTGGTAAACGCAACTGTTTTCGAAAAACAATTTAAAAAGCTGCAGTATTTTAATACCGAAGGAAAATATCTTCCGCAGTTAAAGCCGAGAGGAAAAGCAGCAATCAGCGATCATTATTTTTTCACTGAGTTAAATGTTCCGTCTTTTTACATTTATACGTTAGGCGGAATTAAAGCCTATCACGACACCTGCGACCGGAGAGAAACATTGCCGCTCACAAAATTCGAAGAACTGTTTTTGTTGCTTCGTGATTTTACAAATTGGGTGGACGGGAAGTAATTTTATTTTCTGACTTACTACCGACTACTGACTACCGAAATGCCAAAGCTCTACCTCGTTCCCACCCCGATTGGAAATCTCGAAGACATGACGCTTCGTGCGATTCGTATTCTTAAAGAGTGCGATCTGATCCTTGCGGAGGATACGCGGGTAACATCCAAATTGCTTCAGCATTACGAAATAAAAAAACCTGTCCACGCGCATCACCAGCATAACGAACATCGCACAGTAACATTTATCGCGGAAAGAATTGAATCGGGAGAAACGGTTGCGTTAGTTACGGATGCGGGCACACCGGGAATTTCAGATCCTGGTTTTTTACTTGTGCGCGAATGTTTGAAATTAGGTTTGGAAGTAGAATGTTTACCGGGCGCAACAGCTTTTGTTCCTGCGCTGGTACAATCAGGGTTACCCTGCGATGCGTTTGTCTTTGTCGGATTTCTGCCTCAGAAAAAAGGACGTCAGACAAAATTAAAATCGCTTGCAGAAGAAACACGCACGATGGTTTTTTATGAATCCCCGCATCGTTTGCTAAAAGCGCTGGAGGAATTCAAAGAACATTTCGGAGCAGAAAGAAAAGTTTCGGTTTCAAGAGAGCTGACAAAAATGTTTGAAGAAACGTTCCGGGGAACGGTCGAAGAAGTGCTTGCGCATTTTTCAGCGAAAACAATAAAGGGTGAAATTGTAATTGTGCTGGAAGGAAAGCCGGAAGAATAATTTTCCAATGAAAAAGCAAGCTGCACCGGCAAAAATTTCTGTAGCGCCGATTTATCTCGAAGGGTTTCGTCCTTTGATCATCATTTCCGTTTTAGCTTTTCTCGTTTACCTGCCAACACTTTGGTTTGATTTTTCCCCGCTTGATGAGCGTTGGGTGATTTTGCAAAACCAGGACTTGATGAGCGATCTGAATCGTTTACCCGAATTGTTTTCGCAATCCACCCTCGGCATGTATTACCGACCGGTGTGGACCAGCTCTTTTATGATTGATATGGTAATAGGAAAAGGTTCCCCGGGATTTTTTCACTTTACAAATGTCCTGCTGCATATTGCGTGCTCCGTTTTACTTTTTAAATTTTTGATCCAATTGCGGCTTTCAACCGGCGTAGCATTTTTTGCAGCATTGATTTTCGCCGTTCACCCGATCAATGTTCATGCAGTGACATGGATTCCGGGCAGGAATGATACGTTGCTTTGTTTATTTACGTTGTTATCCTGCCTCCTGCTTGTGAATTATTTCACTTCTAAAAAAATTATTTATTTAGCGTTGCATCTTTTTACGTTCTGCCTGGCATTATTTACAAAAGAGAATGCTGTGGTTTTGCCTTTCATTTATTCTTCACTCTGGTATATATTGCGGGAAACGAAAAGTAAAAAACAAATTTTACTCCTGCTGCTTTCTTGGTTAATTATTGGTATTGCATGGTTCAGCCTTCGTGCGCATTTCGTCAGCTATCTTCCGCCGGTTTCGAAAGGTTCATTATGGGAAACTCTGTTGCAAGCTGTTTCCGCAATCATTTTGTATGTCGGAAAGATCTTGCTGCCGGTTCAGCAATCTGTTATGCCTGTGTTGAAAGACATTTCCCTGATCCTTCCGGTTATTCTTACAGTTGTATTGATCCTGCTTACGATTCGCGTTGGCGTAACAAATAAAAAGCTCGCCTTATTCGGATTGGGATGGTTTTTTATCTTCATTCTGATTCCTGTTTGGGTTGGCGCGACAAACAGTAATGGTGAACATTATGAACACCGCATTTATACTTCGCTGATCGGGATGCTGATCTTTTTTTCACAGCTGAAAGTCCGCATCAAACCAATTTTAGCACAACGACTGGCTTTTGTTTTGATCCTCTTATTTTCAGCAAGAACAATTGCACGCTCTTCGATTTATAAAGATCAAGTTACCTTCCTGGAAGCTGCAACGCGTGAAGCTCCGTCTGTTGCATTTTTTCATGATATGCTTGGATTTAAATATTTCGGGCAGCAAGAATATCAAAATGCGCTCGCCTGTTTTAATGAAGCGATCCGGTTAAGGCCGGGCAAGGCGGAATTTTATACTAACCGGGGGAATGTTTATTATGCAATGAGAAATTATGAGCTTGCTTTAGCCGATTTTAATAAAGGAATTGAAGACAGTCTTGGTTTACCTGTGAAGCTGGTTAACAGAAGCATGACTAATTTTTATCTTGGCAATCACACAGAAGCATTGCATGATATAGAGCAGGCACAAAAAATCGGTGCGCAAACTATTCCTCCTGATTATATCAAAGCGCTTTATTCAGCATTTCAAAATGACACAATCACAATTTGCACAGCCCAATTAAAAACCGATTCTTTAAATGCAACGCTCCTCAACAAACGCGGCATTGCAAGAATGCGTCTGGGCCAGTTCAAAGAAGCGTATGCCGATTTTGACAAAGCATTAAACTTACGGCCCGATTCAGATCCTATTCGCGCAAACCGGCAACTTGCGCTAACCAATCTAAGTCGAAGGAAAAATTAAAAATTCAATTCACACTGATAAATTTTACGAAAGAATAAATCAATCAACTTCGTATCTTTCAGCAACCAAAATTATTCCCGGAAATTATGCAGCACATTTCCATTAAATCAGGAGCGCCCCCGGGAACCTTGATGTATCTCGGTCGTGAAACAACAGATCACGTTCGGATTA
>JBKJMR010000594.1:0-3290 GCA_046596275.1 Bacteroidia bacterium
GAAAAAATTGCGTAACATGCTGCAGTACCAAGCGCCGGAGCAGCAGGACCGTTAAGTGTAGGACTTCCACAACCAATCGGTGTATAAGCAAGCACACCATCAACAGTAATTGCGCCGTTTGTAGAAAGCGCTCTTCCTTCAAGTGTATCACCTGAGCTCATTAAAATTGCAGCATTGTTTGCAATTATTGTTCCGCGCATTGTTGTGCCCGAAGCCATATTTACCATGCCTTCTACTTTCCAGAATACATTACAAGCATATGCATTGTTGATCAATTTGACTTTAGCGTTTGCATTCGTGGAAAACGAGCCTTGTATTTGAAAAATAAATACTGCCTGGGTTTGATTTTGTGCATCCAGGATCAACTCGAGATTGAGTGTCGACGCGCTCGGAAGCGAATATACGCCTGGATTAAGCACTTCCCCGTTACCAAGCAAAGGTGCGTGAGCGTTAGTAGGAATTGTAGCGTTAAGCTGGTTATAAGCTGCCAACACATCTGCAGAACATTGTGCGCTTGCACCATCATTGTCATGCATTACACCATTTACATTTCCAAAATTAACGCTTGATCCGCCATTGGTCCCGACATTGCCGGTTGCATGTGTAATGCCTGAATTTCCTACTGCACCATTGGAGGTGAAGAGTACAAAATTTGCAGCAGTTCCCAATACAGGAGCTTGTGCAAAAGTGATTGCAGGTAGAGCTAAAAATGAAATCGCTGTCAGGCTGAGGAGTAATTTGTTTTTCATGGGAATTGGGGTGATTGGTTTATACTAATTTCCCGCAATGTAAATTTGCACATATTAACCCCGGTAAGTGTTACACAACTTTAGAAAAAGTTACATAATTCACACACTTAAAAAAGGCGTTATCTCCTTCCGGAAATAACGCCTCTTCTGCCTCTGTCTACCTCCTCAATAACGTAATGCTATTTAGGACCTTTTGATTTCCCTTTTGATTTTGTGTGACCAGGATTTGTTGTGTTTGGATGGTGTGGGTTGTTTGTATTCTTTTGCGACCATTTTCCACCACCAGTGCGTTGATTGCTGCTATCGTGTTTAAATACATGAAGCGTGCAAGAGTTTGCTCCGACCATAAGGCCAATGCTCATTACTAATAGGACGAGGGTTTTGAAGATTTTCATTTTATTTTTTTGTTAGAGTTATAAAGCCCGGTTTAAATTATAACGCAAAGTTGTATGCCACACCCCTACTTCATGTTACACAACTTTAGTAATATATTGCATAATTCATACATTACTTGTTTTGGTCTACCGCTTAATGCATCTTAGCAGAATAATACAAATAGATGATCAAGGGTTTTATTCCATGGTCGAATAGCTTCCATTCATCGATTAAGGATTGCAAGCACGGACTAATTAAACTTGCTTATTATGAATATAGCCATAGCTTTACACTGGTACATAAATTAAGAGGAGACGGGCCGATGAATTCAATTTTACGAGATCCCTCTAAACCAATTTCAGTGCTACTCGCTGATGATGACAGGGACGATTGCTTTTTTTTCAAGAATGCACTTGAGAAATTATCAATTCCTACTGAACTTAATATTGTAAGAGACGGCGAACAGCTGATTAATTATCTTCAGAAAAATGTCACAACACTTCCTGATGTGCTGTTTCTCGATTTTAATATGCCACGCAAAAACGGGGCGGAAGCCTTACGTGAAATAAAAAGTCATAATAAGTTGAAAGGTCTTCCCGTCATCATGTATTCCACCTCGCTTCATGAAGCAATTGCAGATGACCTGTATGATGAAGGCGCACATTATTTCGCCCGCAAATCAGGATTAACAGAATTGTCAAATGTTCTGATACGGGTTCTAACCCTGATCATTGAAAATAAATTTCAACGTCCATCAAAAAATAATTTCTTGCTCAGCTTAGATCCACAATAAAAGCTTAGAGCCTGTTTAAATTTTATCTTCCGAAATTCTTATATAATGCCAACCGTGAAACGCGCTTCAAAAAACAAAACGGCTAAAAAAAACAGTAGCACACCGAAGACCAAAAAACCATTCCGGTCCAATCAATTAAGCGTCGGAAAGAAATCCAAACCGTTCCCCATCGTTGCAATCGGCGCCTCACTTGGTGGACTAAAGGCTGTTTCTTTATTCTTAAAATATTTGCCTGCCAATACCGGTATGGCATATATCTATGTACAACATCTCGATCCGGGACACAAGAGTTTGCTCACTACCATTCTTTCAAAATTAACGAAAATGAAAGTGCAGGATGTGAAGGACATGGAGCTGATGGAGCCGGATAACTTGTATGTGATTCCAAGCAATAAAGAAATTGAAGTAACGAACGGACATATTCAATTGCTTACGCGCAGAAAAAGTTCGGGCGGTATTACAATCGATGTGCTGTTCTCTTCTCTTGCGCTCACACACAAAGAAAATGTTGTCGGCATTATTCTTTCAGGAAACGGTACTGACGGCACCGTTGGTTTACAGGCGATCAAAGCTGCCGGTGGAATTACAATGGTTCAGGATGCTTCTGCTCTTGCAGGCAGCATGCCTCAATCTGCAATTAAGCTTGGTATTGTCGATCACATCTTATCACCGCGCGGAATTGCCGAAGAGCTGGTGCGTTTCAGCAAATACGGCTTTTTAAAATCCATTATTACGTCTGAATTTGACGAAGGCGGCAATTCTGATAACGATCCTGACCTGAAAGTAATTTTCCAGATTCTGCATAAAGAAGTAAATGTTGATTTCAGCAGGTATAAAATGAATACGCTGAAACGACGCATCGGGCACAGGATGCATCAACATGGTGTGAAATCCACAAAAGATTATACACGATTACTGCTTAACAAGAAAAGCAACGAGATACAATTACTTTACAGCGATCTGCTTATTAATGTAACCAGCTTTTTCCGCGAGCCCGATACGTTCAGGTATTTAAAAACAACTTTTTTCCCAAAGCTGCTTAAGAAAATAACTTCGTCTCAAACCTTCCGGATATGGATACCTGCATGTTCAACAGGTGAGGAAGCCTATTCCATTGCGATGCTGATTTCGGAGCTGCAGGAAAATAAAGGTCATAGGATCCCGGTGCAGATCTTTGCAACCGACCTGAGCGATCACGCCATTCGTGATGCACGCATAGGGGAATATTCAGTAAATGAGGTTAGTGGTATTTCAAAAAGCAGGCTGAAAAATTTCTTTACAAGGGCAGGAGATGCTTACCGCGTAAATAAAACGATCAGGGAAATGTGTGTGTTTGCTACGCATAATATTTTGCAGGATCCTCCTTTTTTCAG
>JBKJMR010000116.1:0-6739 GCA_046596275.1 Bacteroidia bacterium
GGTGTATTGGGCGTAGCATCGCAAATATCAATATTGCCTGAAATAGCATCGGAATTAATAAAATAATTTGCCACGCAGAATTTTCCTCCGTTACCGGTTACGGTCGCGCCATTAAACCAATTATTTGTGCCGACACTTCCATTATTAACAAAATCGTCGCTTGTTGCTAATTGTTGACCAACGCAAAGTTGTCCGCCCGATTGCACAATGAAAGTTCCGCTTTGCGAAGCATCTGAAAGCACATGACATACCCCGCTGATGGTTGCACTGTCGTTCATTCCAACAACAAGTGTGGTCACGGCAAAATAGCCATTCACTACAAGACGATCGCCACCGAAGACAGCAGTGTCATTTCCTGCATCAGTCAAGGTTGCGCCTGCATTTACGCGGAACATCGCCTGGCCGTCGAAAATATTCTGTGAAAATGTGACGTCCGTATTGATGATAATTGAATCATCTGCTAATGTCGGGACGCCTGCGGGACTCCAGATTGCGGGATTATTCCAGTTTCCATTTGCGATGGAAATGCGTGTAACCTGAGACGAAACCCTGGTTGTGCCAAGCAATACAACCAGGAGGATCAACAGGATTGGATGGGGAAAAAGTAAGTTTTTTTGCATAGAGAGGATTGTTTTAAAGGAATTTCTGGCAATAATCATTCCATGAATACTAAACCTTTTGCCATTTCCTGCGTCTTAGAATAAAGCTCCCCAAAATAGGTTGGCAAGACCTCAGGGACAATCTATTTCTTTGGTACAGCAATCAAGAAAGTTTATAGTATTGACAGGCATTGCGGGAAAATCTGCCGTTACTTGAAACACAGAAGAATGCTGTAAAAACACCCCTCATTCCCTTTGATATTTTAGCTAAATTTACGCGATGAAATTTTCGGCCAAAGAAATCGCCGCTTTAGTTGGTGGTACGGTAGAAGGCAATCCGGATGCAACAGTTTCAAAGCTGGCTAAAATCGAGGAGGGTGTCGATGGCTCCCTTTCTTTTCTTTCCAACCCTGCGTATGCGTCTTTTGTTTATTCTACCAAAGCAACGATCGTAATCGTTAATTCAGATTTTACGCCTGAACAAGCGCTGAATCCTTCGCTCACTTTAATTCGCGTTGACGATGCCCGCGCAGCTTTTGCAAAATTGCTTGGCGCATACAATTCCTTCCGCTTAAACAAAACAGGAATTGATCCGCTCGCTTCTGTTTCTGCTTCTGCGAAAATCGGCAAGAACGTTTACATCGGACCTTTTGCTTTTATCGGCGATCATGTAACAGTTGGCGATAACACAAAAATTTATCCGCATTGCTTTTTAGGTGATAATTCAAAAGCAGGAAGCAACAGCATTTTTTATTCGGGCGTGAAAGTGTATCACGATTGTGTCATCGGCAATGACTGCATCTTGCAGGCTGGAGCGATTATTGGTGGAGATGGTTTCGGATTTCAGCCGAACAGTGAAAATAATTATCAGAAAGTTCCGCATATCGGAAACGTGATTCTTGAAGATCATGTGGAGATAGGTGCGAATACAACAATAGACCGCGCAACATTAGGTTCAACAATTATCCGAAAAGGAGTGAAGCTGGATAATTTAATCCAGGTGGCGCATAATGTGGAGATCGGTGAAAATACTGTCATCGCTTCACAAACAGGAATTGCAGGAAGCACAAAAGTAGGCCGCGATTGTATGATTGGCGGACAAGTCGGAATTATCGGACATTTGTCAATAGGAAACCGTGTGAAGATTGCAGCGCAGTCAGGAGTGGGAAATAATATTCCTGATGATGAAATTGTGCAGGGCTCACCCGCTTTTGGTATCGGCGATTACAAACGTTCGTATGTAGTTTTCCGTTCATTGCCGGCATTGAGCAGCAAAGTAAAAGATCTCGAAAAAAAATTAGAACCGAAAACCCCTTAGGCAATCGAATCCTACATCAAAAACAACATGAGCATCAAACAAAAAACCATTAAGTCATCCGTTACTGTTTCAGGTGTTGGCCTCCATACCGGGAAACTCGCGAACCTTACATTTCATCCTGCGCCCGACAATCACGGATTTAAATTTCGCCGTGTTGATCTCGAAGGTCAGCCGGTCATTGATGCAGATTGTGATAATGTTGTTGACACTGCGCGCGGCACAACGCTCGAGCAAAACGGTGGACGCATTTATACCTGCGAGCATGTGCTTGCTGCATGTATGGGTTGCGACCTGGATAATGTGTTGATTGATCTCGATGCGCCTGAAGTGCCGATCATGGACGGAAGCTCTTACCCGTTTGTGATTGCGTTGGAATCGGTCGGTAATGTTGAACAAACAACAGACCGCGAATATTTTGAACTGAAAGAAAATCTCACTTACGAGGATCCGATCAAAAAAGTAGAAATGCTTGCAGTGCCACAGGATGAATTCCGTGTAACTGTAATGGTAGATTATAATTCTGAAATCCTCGGTACGCAGCATGCTTCTATGTATGCGCTTACAGAATTCAAAGAAAATATTTCGAAGTGCCGCACATTCGTTTTTCTTCACGAGCTTGAAGCATTGTTGCAGCACAATCTTATTAAAGGCGGTGATCTGAATAATGCGATTGTGCTTGTCGACAAACCGATTTCTGCTGAACAAACTGCGCATCTGCGTAAAGTATTTAATAAGCCGGATGTGGAAGTAAAAGATGGCGGCGTATTAAATAACACAAAACTTCATTATTACAATGAGCCAGCGCGTCACAAGCTGCTTGATATTGTAGGTGATCTTGCGCTCGTGGGTGTGCATATGAAAGTGCATATTCTTGCAGCACGTCCCGGTCACGCAGGAAATGTGGAGTTCGCGAAAAAATTAAAAGCGCTCGTGAAAAAAGCACGCAAAGGCGGTGAAGTAAATTACAGTGCTGAAACTCCTGCGTTGCTCGACGTTCGGCAGATCATGCAGATTCTTCCGCACCGTCAGCCGTTTTTGCTCGTTGACAAAATCATTGAACTTTCATCGACACATGTTGTCGGAGTGAAAAATGTAACGATGAATGAATTCTGGACCGTCGGACATTTTCCTGATGAGCCGATCATGCCCGGTGTGCTGATCGTTGAAGCAATGGCGCAAACAGGCGGAGTATTATGTTTGAAATCTGTTCCTGATCCGGAAAATTATCAAACGTATTTCCTGAAAATGGACGCAGTGAAATTCAAACAGAAAGTTGTTCCCGGAGATTCCTGCGTTTTTAAACTGGAATTTATCACACCAATCAGACGCGGACTTTGTCATATGAAAGGAATAACATATGTCAATAATAAAATTGTTGCCGAAGCAGAGATGCTCGCGCAAATTGTAAAAGTCCGCAACGTAGAAACAAAAAAAGCTGAACCCGCCATCGCATGATTTCACCCCTCGCTCACATCGACCCAAAAGCTCAAATCGGCAATAACGTAACGATCGAGCCATTCGCATTTATCGAAGCGGATGTAACTGTCGGCGATGGTTCATGGATTGGTCCACATGCGGTGCTGATGAATGGCGCACGCATCGGAAAAAACTGCAAAATATTTCCCGGCGCAGTGATCAGCGCAATTCCGCAGGATCTGAAATTCATCGGAGAAATTACTACTGCTGAAGTAGGTGATGGAACAACCATTCGCGAATACGTTACCATCAACCGCGGAACAAAAGATAAAATGAAAACTGTGGTCGGACAGAATTGCCTGCTCATGGCTTACGTTCACATCGCGCACGATTGTGTAGTGGGAAATAATGTTATCCTCGCCAATTCCGTTATGCTCGCCGGTCACGTTACGATTGATGATTGGGCGATTCTTGAAGGATATGTCGGCATTGTGCAATTCGTTCACGTAGGAGCGCACAGCTTCATCGCAGCAAAATGCGGATCAAGAAAAAATGTTCCGCCGTTTATTAAAGCAGCTCGTGAGCCATTAGCATATGTTGGAGTAAATACATTAGGAATGCGCCGTCGCGGTTATACAGATGAAGCTGTCGCACGGGTAGAAGATATTTACCGCACACTTTATTTACGCGGACTGAACGTAACAAATGCAGTTGCGGTAATAGAAAAAGAACATCCTGAATCCAAAGAGAAAGAGCAGATATTAGAATTTATCCGCAATTCGAAGGATGGCATTATCAGGGGGATTAGTTAGTTGGTGGTAGGTGGTAGGAAAAAGTTGGTGGTAGGTGGTAAGAAGTTTGGTAGTTTATGTTTCCAGGACCACCAACAACCAACCCTTTTGACCACCAACCATAACAGGCACAATCTTTGTCTTATTAAAACAACTTCATCCTATGAAAAAGCTCTTATTCCTTCTTCCTTTCCTTTTCCCTCTTCTTCTTTCTGCACAAGGTAGCGTTCGCACTACTTATTCTTCCAGCTACGATCGTTGGGATTTGAATGTTGGTGGAAGCGGAACGATCAGCACTACGTATAGTGACAGCTACGACAACTGGCAGGTTTCTATTGGTGGTGTTTCGGGAACGATTCGCGCTGTTTTTATGAATGATTATAGTGGCTGGGATATTTCTATCGGCGGACAAACCTATCGTTTAAAATCTACTTATTCCAGCACCTACAGCAGCTGGGAATTATCCGGCGGCGATTTGAAATCGTCGGTGAAGATCAGATCGGTTTACAGTAATACGTATGACAACTGGGAAGTTGATGGAGCTACAAACGATATCAGCATCCGGACAACGTACAGCAAGAGTTTCGACAACTGGAGCATTTCAGGAAATCTTGAGAAGGAAAATATTGGTGTGAAAGCAGCTGTCGGATTTATCCCTGTGTTCGTAGGTGCGATTTATGACAAAGGACTTGCGAAATGAAAAAATTAATTTTCCTTCTACCGCTGATTTTATTTTTTGCTTCGGCGAAAGTAAAGCCGCAGGAAGATCCTGAGCCGGAAGGAAGAATTCGCACCGTCTTCACAGGCAAAATAGAAAACTGGGAAGCGAAGATCGGGAAAGACGAGGGGACGTTTGAAGGGTATATGAAGAACGATGCAAATCGCTGGACGTTTGACATCGGCACGTTGAAAGGTGAAGTGAATTCCGAATTTAATGATACGTACAACAGTTGGGTAATTACTGTTGGCGAAAAAACATATCACCTGAGAACATGGATCAGCCGTTCATGGAACCGGTGGGAAATTTCAGGAGCTGATTTGAATAAAGATACCGTCACCATTCAAACTGTTTTACCAAAAAGCTGGAACAACTGGCAACTGAAACGTGATAGCATTGAAGTAAGTATGACCACTTATTATGGTGAAACATGGGACGACTGGCATATCAATGGTGATCTTTTGAAAGTGACCGACGGTGAAAAAATCGCAACTTTATTTCTGCCGATTTTTGTTTCAAGGATCTATAACCGCAGATTAGTTCATTGAGCTTAGCGCTCAAAATAATAGATCACCGTCTTAATAATATTCAGATCAATATCTACTGTATTCTCTGAAAGCTCCAGTTTTTTTCGTGTCAGCGTGCGGATATTGGTTCCCATCAGCGTATTTGCATCGCCATCATTACTTTCCCATGTAGAACCATAAAATCCGGGCGGCACGATGCTCAGTGAATACCCATATTGATTTTCCAGCTCGTCATCATCATACAAATACAACGCACCCGAATTTTCCACCACCGAGTCGCGGACCTCTTCATTGTTTTCGTAAAAAAGATATTTCACGGTTGTTGCATTCCAGATGCCCGCAATACGTTTGTCATTGATTTTATCCTTACTGCAAGCCGGCAGAAGAAGAATAAGTGCAAAAAGACCTGGTAAAAAAGTTTTCATATTTTTTGAATTATTCTCCAACCTTAAGTGTAAGGCCAATTGAAGCTGTGCCACCGATATAATTTATCGTTGCTGATGTTGGTCCCAATGAAAAAACCGGAGCCAACCCCGTTTTATCGTTTATATAAAACCCCTGTATCATAAAGTCGAGAAAAAGATTGGTTGATAATCTGCGCAGGTAATTAAATTTTAAATTCATTCCCAGGTTTACCCAATGCAACTGCTGCGAAATCCCGGTAAAAAAGTCCTTTTCTTTATTGGGCATTATAGCATACGCGTAAGCATTTGTGTTTACATACATAAGGCCGGTCTCTATTGAGAATTCAGCGTTGGCCCAATCATTAAAGTAACCGATATTAACAGCTGTATAATCATATTCATACCGGATGATTCGCTTTGTACTATTCTGAAATTGTGCGCTTGTCCTTGCCTGCATATGGGAATGGGATACTGACGTTGATAATTGCAACACGCGGTAGCCCAATGCATAGCTGTAACCGGCTCCAAGTTCGGGGGAACCCAAATTATCTTTCAAAGTCGCAGCATTGATCTCGTTATAATAATTGCGAAAGTCTTTAAAGAAAGATGAACCATTATAGCTTATGTTTCCATAACCTGAAAATAAAAGTTGAGCTTCCAATGTATTACTTCCAACGAAGAGGAGGATTAGGAATAAAAATTTTTTCATCGGTTGTGCTTGAAATTGTATTGAATGGAAAGCATGGTATGGCGCATAGGCAAGACTTTACTTGACCAAGGTATATTGGTGTATTTTCCTGTTTGAGAAAGCAATCCACCATCGAGTACGGCAAGCGAATGAGAAAGGCGCAATGTGAAAATGGAAATGTCATATGACACATCGAAATTGAGCAAAGCGATAGGTGTTTTTGAACTCAATGCTCCGGTATCCCTGGTTTTACACTTTTAAAATCTTTGATACCGGAG
>JBKJMR010000650.1:0-11762 GCA_046596275.1 Bacteroidia bacterium
TGTTGAAGATATCTGTGAAGAACGATTTGTTGAAAATGAAAAGCACTGTGAAGGAAACAAGGATGGTCAGTGGAACGATCCATTTTGAATTGACATATGGCATTTTGAATTTACCCGTCATGTCGTCGGTGCGTTTTGGTAAAACAAGTACGCCACCGCAAACAAGGGTAAACGCAAATAAAGTACCGATGCTGGTAAAGTCAAGAATAAATTTCTGATCGGTAAAAAAGATCGGAATGCCGACAACCAATCCGGTGATAATGGAAGCGAATGCCGGTGTTTTGTATTTCGGGTGGATAGATGCGAAACGTTTCGGCATAAGTCCATCGCGGCTCATGGTCATCCAGATGCGTGGTTGTCCCATCTGGAAAACGAGGATAACGCTGGTCATTGCAACAACAGCGGAGATGGAAACAATGTAGAGCATCCATTTTACACCTTTGAGCGCAAATATTTCGGCAAGCGGATCGGATACATTTAATGCAGTATAGCTGACCATTCCTGTGAGCACCAACGTGAGCACGACAAAAATAATGGTGCTGATGAGCAGCGAGTAAATCATTCCGCGCGGAAGATCGCGTTGCGGATTTTTGCATTCTTCGGCTAATGTTGATACAGCATCGAAACCGATGAAGGCAAAAAATACGGAAGCTACACCGGCCATTACGCCATTAAATCCTTTGGGCATAAACGGTATCCAGTTGTCGATGTCAACATAAAATACGCCGACACCAATGACCAAAGCGATGATCGCAAGTTTGACGATGACCATGAGATTGCTGACGTTTTTCGATTCTTTCACGCCTACAATTACTAGCCAGGTAATGACAATGTTGATGAAAACGGCAGGAAGATCGAAGATGATGCGCAGTCCGCCAAGCATAGGAGCATTGGTCCATGACTGGTATTCTTCTTTTCCTACGAGGCCGGTTTGTGTTTTCGTAAACACTTGCTGAAGTGTGCCGCCTTTGTTTACAGATTCCTGCACTTCTTCGCTGGCGAGCCATTCTTTAAATGATACGGAAACATCTGCAGCATGTCCTGCAATATGATTTGCATAATCAGCGCCAAACGCTACTGCATGGTCGAAAGCCGCATGCGATTCAGTGTAATTGGAAGTGAGCCAGTAAGGCATGTGGATATGGCAAGCCTGTAGCAGGTTGGTGAAATAACCGCTCCACGAAAAAGCTACATAAATATTTCCGATCGAATATTCCATGATCAGGGCCCAGCCAATGATCCATGCGAATACTTCCCCGAAAGAAACATACGCATACGTATAAGCGCTTCCGGATAATGGAACGCGCGATGCAAATTCAGCATAGCACATTGCAGTAAAGCCGCAAGCCACCGCGCAGATCAGGAAGAGAAGAATAACTGCAGGGCCGCCATTAAAGCAGGCCGACCCTATGCTGGAAAAAATACCCGCGCCGATGATCGCAGCAATGCCGAAAAAAGTAAGATCGCGTAATGAAAGCACTTTGGCCATGCCGTGATGATGAGGCTCTTCAGCATCGTGCGTAGAAAGTCCAACCGGTTTTCTTCTTAGAAGTCTGTCAAATAGCATGTGAGTTGTATTGCATTTGTAGGGAGCGTATCGCCTTAAAGCGAACAGCAAATTTAACAAAACCTGCGTTGAAATTACTTGGCAATAAGAAGTGAATAAAGGTCCGCTAAAACTAAAAAAGCGGTCCCGGATAATCCGAAACCGCTCTCATTATTTTTTTGATGTGAGCAATATTATTTCTATCCCGCCTATTTAATTACGGTGACTTTACCTTCCACCGAATGTTTGATACCGAGCATATCTGTGGCGTTGATTTTCCAAACATAGGTGTCGACCTGCACGGGTTCTCCTTTAAATGTACCATCCCAACCTTTATTCAACCCTGTCGTATTAAAAACTAAATTTCCCCAACGATCAAAAATCCAGAACTCAAATTTTGCCGGGTTGATTCCTGTTGTTACCGGGTAGAACACATCGTTGAGTCCATCTCCGTCAGGAGTAAATGCATTAGGAACAAAAATGTTTACGTCAGGTCGGATACAAATTTGCTGTATAACAGAATCAGAACATCCGATATTTGATGTGACAGTTAATTCAACCTGGTAACAAGTAGGATCTGCATAAGTGAACGTCGGATTTTGTAAAGTTGAAGTTGCATCGGTAGGATCTCCGAAGCTCCAGCTCCATGTAATTGCATTCAATGATTGATCAGTAAAAGTAATTTCAGGAGTCATAATCGTTGTGGGCTGCGGTGATGCAACGAATGCGGCAACAGGACTTTGGAAAACGTCGATGTAATTTGTGAATGTAATGGAAGAAGAGCAGCCATCTGAAGTAGTTACAGTCAACGTTACCGAATATAAACCTGAAGTGGTATAACAATGTGTTGAATCTGTTAATGAAGCAAGCGGCGAGCCATCACCAAAATCCCACGTGCCTGAAGTAATTGTGGCAGATGAAGGTGGAGTAGAAAGGTTTCTGAAATTCACACAAAGCGGCGGGCATCCTGCAAGATTATCACCTGAAAAGTTTGCAACAGGCAGCGGATTGACAGCGACAAAAACAGTCGAGCTGTCGGAGCAACCGTTTGCATCGGTAACATAAACAGAATAAGTTGTGGATGCAGCCGGCATTACATTCTGCGTATTTCCCGCCATTGAACCGGGTTGCCATGTGTAAGTGTAATTCGGAGTTCCACCCGCAACAGCAGCAGAAAGTTGAGTTCCGCTTCCTACACAAACTGCCGGTGGGTTGGCTGAAGCAGTAACTACCAAATCAGCAGGCTGCGTTACTGTGGCAGATACGGATCCAAAGCAACCATTTACATCAGTAACTGTAACAGAATAGGATCCCGCCTGTAATGAAGATGCATTATTTGTTGTGCTCACATTCGGCGACCATGAATACGTGTACGGCGCATTTCCTCCTGTTAATCCTGTTACAATTGCTCCGTCATTTCCATTGAAGCAAGACACATTTGTAAGAGAAGTAACAAACACAATAAGGTTGATGGTATTACTTACAACAGCAGTTGCAGTTCCTGTACAACCATTTGCATCTGTAATCGTAACGATATATGATCCCGCAGGTAAACCGGATGCAGTTGCCGTAGTTTGTGCCGGTGAAGTATTCCATAAATAAGTATAAGGAGCTGTTCCGCCATTCGGAATTACAGTTGCAGATCCGTTTGAGCTTCCACAATCTGCAGGTGTTGTAGTTGTGCTTGCTGTAACAGCAGCGGGTTGTGTGATAGAAATTGTTTGTGTGGTTGTGCAGCCGGCCAAATCTGTTGCAGTAACTGTATATGTTCCTGCACAAAGTCCGGAGACAGCAGCAGTATTTCCAACATTCGGTGACCACGAATACGTATATGTTCCAGATGGATTCGGTACGATGGTAGCAGTTCCGTTACATGCACTGTTACAGCTAACGTTTGTAATGGATTGGGTTGATGTTGGTGCGGATGGACCGGTGATGGTAAATGTTTCTGTGCCCGTACATCCTAATGGATTGGAAACTGTAGCCGTATAAGTTCCCGGGCATAAATTGGTTGCTGTTGCTGCATTTCCTCCTGACGGCAGCCACGAATAAGTAAACGGACCTGTTCCGGAAGTTACATTGATTGTTGCAGTTCCGTTACACGCTGTGCACGAAGTTGAATTCGTTTGCGATCCGGAAGTAGTTAAACCATTTGTAACAGCAACAGTTGTGGTAGCAGAAACAACAACCGGTCCTGCACAAGTTGTATTGGTTACTGTGCATGTGTATGTTGAAGTTGTTGTCGGACAAACTGTGATCGGATTTGCGCTTCCCAGGTTTCCTGAAGGCCCTGTCCAGTTGAGTGTATACTGTGGCGCTCCTGATGGCATGAATCGTTTACCATCATTTGTAGCTGTCCATTGGGTTGGGAAATTTCTGCCGGCAACCACGTATGCAATTGTTCCTGTTGCATTTTGAATTCCTTCGATTGCAGCGCCACCATTCCATGCAGTGCATAAGGGTTTATCCTTAATGTAAATATCAATGATGTTTGTTGTCTCATGCAAGACTAATTGTGATGTTGCAATGAGATTTGTACAATCGAACATCGCCACATCATTCCAGCTGACAACAAATTCCCTGCATGGTGCAGTGCCGATAATCTGCCAGTTGATATCAGTAGCAGATGTTGGAGTACCCACCGAAGGATCAATATCATGGTAAGGAGCCATGATTGAATTTACAGGGTTGGTGTTGGATGGAATTGCATTATTGATTGTCCATTGACAAAAACCATTCGCCTGCGAAAGATCAAACGTAATAATTGCATTGGAGCCAATGACCAATTGATTATACGTATTTCCGAAAAACTGGAAGCAGAAAGGAATATTAACTGCGCCCGACCATGTGTCATCGATATTGATCAAAACAGGCGTGCCACCGGTATATGGATAGGGACTGTAAGGAATGTTTGAAACGGTATAGCTTGTCGTTGCAACGGAACCCTGAACATTAGCAGTAAGATTCACACAATTTCCTGCGCAAATAGGTCCTGCAGAGGGAATAGTTACCTGCGGACATGCTGAAGCCTGGGCAAAAAGAGTTCCTGTACAAACAAAAAAGCTGAAAACCGTAATGAAAATGTAAAGGAAATTTCTCATTTGGTTTGTTGGTAAATAGCAAGTAAAGCATAACAAAATTGGTGCCGAAGATAGTTATTATGCGAATGAGTATTTATTGTTTTTTGTTAAAGATCAGGGAGGTATAAAGTGTAAAATCTATTGTGATTTTCGTGCGATGTAGGTTGCAATTCATCGGAACGATTCCAAAAAACAGTTAAAGATTATTTATTGATTTGAGATATAACAATAAAAAAAGCGACCCCGGAATAAACCGGGGCCGCCTTGTCAAGAACAACTTTTTATTTTACCAGGCTTACTTTGCCAACAAGATTATGTTTTGTTCCTAAAAGATCTACCGCTTTAACCCGCCAGACATACGTGTCAATCTGGGCAACTTCATTACCGGCAATTACATGTCCATCCCAGCCTTTTGCGAGATCATCTGTGTAGAAAATCATATTTCCACATCGGTCGAAGATCCACATTTCATATTTTTCAGGATCAATGCCGATTTGCACAGGGTAAAAAATATCATTAACACCATCATCATTCGGAGTGAATGCATTCGGAACATAAAGCGTTACGTCGGGACCAATGCAGATTTCTCTTGAAGTAGTATCCACGCATCCATCAATGGAAGTTACTGAAAGAACAACTGCATAACAAGTCGGATCAGGGTAAGTAAATGTTGGATTTTGCAATGTAGAAGTTGAATTGGTAAGGTCACCGAAGCTCCAATTCCAGGTAGACGCATTTTGAGATGAATCCGTGAATGTGATCAACGGGTTCAGGATCGTGGTCGGTTGAGGCGATGCGCTAAATGCAGCTACAGGATTTGCAAAAACGTTGATATAAGCCGGCATTGTGATTGTCGCTGTGCATCCGTCTGTTGTAACCAGGTTTAAAGTGATGTCGTATTGGCCCGGATCATTAAAGCAATGTGCCGTATCCTGCAATAAACCTAATGGCGATCCATCACCAAAATCCCATGCACCAGATGCAATTATTCCCGGTGCTGCAACAGTGGATAAATCTGTAAAATTCATACAGAGCGGTGCACAACCCGAAAGTACGTCTCCAACAAGCAGTGCAACAGGAAGCGGATTAACAGTAACAAGTACAGTTGTGCTGTCAGAACATCCATTAGCATCGGTCACATACACAGAATAAGTTGTGGTAGCCGTTGGAATGATGTTCTGTGTATTTCCGGGTAATGGTCCAGGTAACCAGCTGTAGTTATACGCGGGCGTTCCACCGGCACCCGTTGCAGAAAGCTGCACACCTGAACCTGCACAAACAGCAGGAGGAGTTGCAGAAGCGGTAAGGATTACATCAGCCGGTTCAGTTACTGTAGCGGTTACTGTGGCAATACATCCGCTTGAATCAGTTACTGTAAGCGTGTAATTCCCCGCAGAAAGTGAAGAAGCAGAACCGGTTGTGCTGACAGCAGGAGCAGACCATGCATATACATACGGCGCAATTCCACCCGTCGCACCGGTTACAATCGCTCCGTTACCACTGTTAAAGCAGGTAAGATTGGTAACAGAAGTGAGAGAAGCTGTCACACCATTCAGATTATTTACTGTTGCTGTTGCAGTATCCGAACAACCATTTGCATCAGTAACAATCACCGAATAGCTTCCTGCGGGAATTGCATTATAAGCAGCATTTGCAGGCCCGCTGATCCATTGGAAATTTAGTGTTCCTGTTCCCCCGTTTGCAGTTGCAGCAGCAGAACCGTCAGCTTGATTGCAATGCGCATCAACGGATGATGTAGCTATAACAATTTGCGTTGGTTCAGTCACAGAAGTTGAAGCTGAGGAAAGGCATCCATTCGCATCTGTTACATCTACAGTATAAGTTCCTGCACAAATAGCGTTACAGCTCGGGGCTGTACAACCGGTGCTCCAGCTGAAAGTATAGTTAGGAGTACCTCCATTCGGAATAACAACTACTTGTCCGTCACACGCAGCAAAGCAAGAAACATTAAAACCTGCAACTGCAATAGTAAGCTGTGGCGGTTCTGTGATGGTGAAGCTTTGTGTAATAGCGCAACCGTTGGTATCTGTAACTGTGCAGGTATAAGGTCCGGCAATTAATCCTGTTGCATTTGCAGTAGTTTGCACCGGCGCGGAGTTCCATAAATAGCTATAGCCCGGTGAACCGGATCCAACGAGTACGGAAGCTGTGCCGGTTGCATTTCCAAAACAGTCTGCATCAGTAAATGTTCCAGAAATGGTTAGCGCCGGTGGTTCGGTAATCGTTACAGTAGCTGTTGCAGTACAGTTATTCGCATCTGTAACGGTTACTGTATAATTTCCGGCAGGTAATGCTGTTGCTGTTGCAGTAGTTTGAACCGGGATTGAATTCCACGAGTACGTGTAAGGTGGTGTGCCCGAACCCGCAGTAACAGTCGCATCACCATTGTTTCCACCGAAGCAGGAAACATTTGTAGAAGAAACAAGTGTTGCAGTTGGCGATCCTGCATTCGTTATGGTAACTGTAGCAGTCGTTGTGCAATTATTCGCATCTGTTACAGTTACTGTATAATTTCCTGCAATTAATCCTGTGGCTGTAGTCGTGGTTTGCACCGGAATTGTATTCCAGCTTACTGAATAAGTTGGTGTACCGCCGGATATATTTACAGTAGCCGTACCATTTGCATTACCACATGTTGATTGTACAAAAGTGGTGGTTGCAATCAATGCAGTCGGCTGCGTTATTGTAAATGAAACCGTCGTTGTGCAAAGATTAGCATCCGTAACAGTGCAAGTATATGAACCTGCTGTTAGCCCGGTTGCAGTTGCAGTTGTTTGTACAGGAATTGTATTCCACGAATAAGAATACGCAGGTGCGCCTCCTGTAGCATTTACTGTGGCAGAGCCCGTATTTCCTCCGTTACAAAGTTCATTTACCTGCGAGCTTGTTGTGGTTAATGCAGGTGGTTCAGTAATAATGAAAGATTGCGTAATGGTACAACCTGTAGGTGAGCTGATCGTGCAGGTGTAATTCCCTGCACAAAGTGAAGTTGCACTTGCGCCGGTACCACCACTTGGTGCCCATAGATAGGTGTAAGATCCTGTTCCACCTGAAGCGACAACAGTTGCTACACCTGTACATGCTCCGTTACATAAAACATTTACCTGTGATTGTGTGGCAGTGATCGCTGGATTTTGTGTAAGTGTAACTGATGCTGTTACAACGCAATTATTTGCATCTGTTACGGTGACCGTGTATGATCCTGCAGGAAGGGCTGTAGCAGTGGCAGCTGTTTGTACCGGCGTGCTGTTCCATGAATAGGAATAGGGTCCTGTTCCACCGGTAACACTTACAGTTGCTGATCCGGAACTTGCACCGAAACAGGAAATATTTGTTGATGCAGAAATTGAAGCGGAAGGTCCTCCTGCATTTACGACGTTTGCAACGGCTGTGGCTGTACAACCATTCGCATCTGTGATAGTAACCGTATAAGATCCTGCAATTAGTCCTGTAGCTGTCGCAGTGGTTTGGACAGGAACAGTATTCCACGAATAGGTATAAGGCGGGGTTCCTCCGGCAGGTGTAACAGTGGCTGTACCGTTTGGATTCCCGCAGGTTGAAGAAGTAGTAGTTGTGGTTCCTGTAACCGGAGTTGGCTGCGTGATCAGAACGGTTCTTGTAATCACACATCCGTTTGCATCTGTAATCGTACAGGTATAAGCTCCTGCAGTAAGACCTGTTGCAGTTGCAGTTGTTTGAACCGGCGCGGTGTTCCAGGAATAAGAATACGCCGGCGTTCCTCCTGATGGAATAACTGTTGCGGTTCCCGTATTCCCTCCGTTACAAAGCAGATTTACCTGTGACGAGGTTGCTGTCAAAACAGGTGGTTGAGTAATAGAAAAGGTTTGTGTTATTGAACAACCTGCCGGTGAGCTGATGGTGCAGGTATAAGTTCCGGCACAAAGCGAAGAAGCGCTTGCGCCTGTTCCGCCACTTGGCAACCATGCGTAGGTATAAGTTCCTGTTCCACCTGAAGCGACAACTGATGCTACGCCTGTGCATGAACCATTACACAATACGTTTACCTGTGATTGTGTTGCAGTGATCGCAGGATTTTGTGTGAGCGTAACAGTTGCAATGGTGGTACAAAGATTAGCATCTGTAACAGTAACTGTGTAGGATCCCGCAGGAAGCCCGGTGGCAGTTGCGGTATTTTGTACAGGTGTGCTGTTCCATGAATACGAATAAGGAGCCGTACCACCTGTAGCAGTCGCAGTGGCCGAACCTGTGCTTCCACCAAAACAGGAAATATTTGCAGATGCTGAAATGGAAGCCGTAGGTCCTCCTGAGTTTGTAACAGTAGCAGTAGCAGTTCTCGTGCAGCCATTTGCATCTGTAACTGTTACTGTATAAGATCCTGCGATTAATCCTGTAGCTGTCGCAGTTGTTTGTACAGGTACTGTATTCCATGAATAGGTATAACCAGGTGTTCCTCCTCCCGGCGTAACAGTCGCTGTTCCGTTTGGATTTCCGCAGGTAGATGGAGTAGTGGTTGTAGTGGCAGTAAGTGCAGTTGGTTGTGTGATCGAAAATGTCCGGGTTATAACACATCCGTTTGCATCGCTGATCGTACATGTGTATGTTCCTGCACATCTTCCTGATGCTGTTGCACCGGTTCCGCCAGTTGGAGTCCACAGGTACGTATAACCCGGTGTTCCACCTGATGCAACTACAGTTGCGCTTCCTGTACATGCAGCATTGCATAATACATTCACCTGCGATTGTGTTGCAGTTACCTGGGTTGGTTGTGTGATGGAAACGGTTACCGTTGCTACGCATCCGTTAGCATCAACAATTGTACATGTGTAAGATCCAACACCAAGCCCGGTTGCTGTAGCTGTGTTTTGTACCGGCGCAGTATTCCACGAATAGGTATAAGGAGCTGTTCCACCTGTAGGCGTAGCTGTTGCAGAACCATTGTTGCCACCAAAACAACTGACATTCGAACTTGCTGTTATCGATGCTGTAATGCCGCCAGTGCTACCGACAACTGCAACAACTGTGCGTGTGCAACCGTTTGCATCTGTTATGGTACAAGTGTACGATCCTGCGGGAAGCCCGGTTGCAGTTGCAGTGGTTTGTACAGGTGCAGAATTCCATGAATAGGTATATCCCGGTGTTCCTCCTGATGGGCTTGCGGTAGCTGTTCCGGTATTGCCACCGCATGTTGCAGGAGTGGAAGAGGAAGTCGCATTAAGCAATGTTGGTTGTGTAATATTAAATGTTCTGGTAATAACACAACCGTTTGCATCGGTGATGGTACACGTATATGTTCCTGCACACCGGCCTGTTGTTGTTGGTGCATTTCCTCCGCTTGGTGCCCACGCGTAAGTATAGCCGGGAGTTCCGCCGGATGCATTTACTGTAGCTGTTCCGGTACATGCGCCATTACACAAAATATTGGTTTGCGATTGTGTGGCAGCAAGTGCAGTTGGTTGGGTTATTGTAATCGTTTGTGTTGTTGTACAACCTCCTGCATTTGTTGCAATTACTGTATAAGTACCTGCGCAAAGTCCGGTTACAGTTGCAGTATTCCCAACGTTGGGTGTCCAGGCATAAGTGTAAGCTGCAGCCGGATTCGGTACGATAGTAGCAGTGCCATTACATCCGCCATTACAGCTTACGTTGGTAAGTGATTGTGTAGAAGTTGGCGAGGATGGACCAGCTATTGTAAATGTTTGTGTTCCTGTACAACCGGATGGATTGGTTACTGTGCAAGTATATGTTCCGGGGCAGAGGTTTGTGGCGGTTGCCGCATTTCCTCCACTAGGCAACCATGCATATGTAAACGGACCTGTGCCGGAAGTAACGGTGGTTGTCGCTGTACCATTGCAGGCCGTACACGATGTGGAATTTGTTTGTGTGCCGGAGGTGGTTAATCCGGCAGTGACCACCACCGTGGTTACTGCATTGACAACAATAGGTCCGGAACATGTGGTATTGGTAACGGTGCAGGTATAAGTAGAGGTTGTAGTTGGACAAACCGTAATTGGATTGGCGCTTCCTAGGCTTCCGGATGGCCCTGTCCAATTGAGCGTATACTGTGGTGCACCATTGGGCATGAATCGTTTTCCGTCGTTGGCGGCTGTCCATTGTGTTGGAAAATTTCTTCCTGCCACAGCATATGCCACGGTTCCGGTTGCATTCTGAATTCCTTCGATCGCTGCGCCGCCATTCCAGGCAGCGCATACCGTTTTATTCAGAATATAAATATCAATAATGTTTGTTGTTTCATGCAGCACCATTTGAGATGATACGATTTGGGTGTTACAGCTGAACATCGCGACATCGTACCAGCTAACAATAAATTCGCGGCATGGTGCAGTTCCGACTACCTTCCAGTTAATGTCAGTCGCAGATGTTGGCGTTCCTATTGACGGATCACTGTCCTGGAACGGAGCCATAATAGAATTCATGGGGTTCAGATTGGAAGGAATCGCATTGTTGATCGGCCATTGGCAATACCCGTTTGCCTGTGCAAGATCAAAAGTTACCAATCCGTTCGAACCAATAAGAAGCTGCGTATAGGTATTGCCGAAAAACTGGAAACAAAAAGGAATATTGATTGCACCCGACCAGGTATCATCTATATTAATTAATACCGACGTTCCCGTTGTATACGAATAGGGACTGTAAGGAATGTTCGACACAGCATAGCTCGTTGTGGCAACAGATCCCTGTACCGTAGCAGCAAGGTTCACACAATTACCTGCACAAATGGGACCGGCCGGAGCAACAGTAACTTGAGGACATGCAGATGCTTGTCCGAATGCAATTCCGTTGCAAAATAAAAACAAGAAAATTGCACTAACTAAACGTAGCGTTTGTTTCATTCGGGTTTGGGTTAAAGTTGTGCCTCAATTTTGGGTTAAGGGGTGTGCCACAAACTAAATATACTATTTCTACGCTTTGTAATTATAACCGGACGTTTTTTCTTTGAATCGTTATTCACAATGTTTCAACCAAGAGAAAAATTAAGCGTGGAAGACTTTCCTTTTCCGGGAGAAAATTCGATTGAACCTTTTAGCTGGCTGATCAATTCCTTAATCAGATCATGACCGGTCTCATCTTCCGAGCCTCCATTATTGCAATTATCAGAAACCGAAATGTTGACT
>JBKJMR010000673.1:0-9201 GCA_046596275.1 Bacteroidia bacterium
ATTACGTTGCTGCTTATTACCGCGCCATGAATTACGCGGTAATGAAAAAAAGTGTGTGGCTCTTAACTTAATGAGATTGACCTTTATGGAATGTCCATACGCCTACGGCGCTCAAGATGTTTGTTAGTATTATATTGTAGATAGTTCGCACCTACGGCGCTCAAGATTTTTGTTTGTTCAATCGGTGTATGAGAGAACAGGCCGCACCTACGGCACTCAAGATCTTTGTTAGTATTATATTGTAGATAGTTCGCACCTGCGGTGCTGATTCATGACTGAATTTCATTAGCGCCGTAGGTGCGATCTGTCTATATGAAAGTACCGGTCTTAAAATAAAGCGCCGTAGGTGCGACCTGTTCTCTCCCGAAGAAAAATGAGTTTAAATTGATAAATCAATCTTCCCAAGCTCAAGACAATATTCAATACTTTTTAATGTTCCGCTTTTTCGCTTCTCATCCGAATTGAAATCTTTAGCTAAAAAGTGCGTGCATAATTTTGCGACCTCTGCATCTCGCTGCTCATCCGATTCAAATCTTCCAATAATTTTCCATTCACTTGTTTTTGTTTTGAATTTATCCGGAAAATACCTTGGCTTTTCTCCAACATGAAAAACGGTGACATTGGAGGTTTTTGATTTCAACAATTCCATTGCAAGCGTGTCGGTTCCGCGAAAATCACACAAAAGGAATTCTGCGTTATTATCTGATTCTAAAATACGGTTGATGGACTCTTCATAATGCTTCTTGAAATCATCGAAGCTGATATTACCATTGCCAAAAATGTACACTTGCATAGAAACAAAATTAGACGAATGTTTGAAAAGCATCCAAACAAAAAAACCGATCATCACTGACCGGTTTCTTTTATTTTATCTGCGAAAATCTGCGGCCCTATTTAACTCTCAACTTCTTACCAATGCTAAGCACAGAAGTCTTTTTGATATTGTTCAGCGCGCAAAGCTTGTCGACGGTTGTGTGATATTTCAACGAGATCGCATACAACGACTCTCCTGATTTTACCGTGTGATAAACGGCACCGCCTGCTGGTTTTGTTGTATTATTTGTTTTTGCAGGCGTGGTAGTTGTTTTGGTCTGGGGTTTTGGTGTTGTTGTGGTTGTCGCCGTCTTTTTCGGAGTAGCCGGAGTAGTTGTCGACGGAACTTCTTTGAAAGTAGCGGGCGGATTTACAGGAGCTGCACAACCGGTTGCAGGTGTTCCCGGCATAGCAGGTTTTTCAACGCGCGCCATAACCGATCTTGCTTCCGGGGTAGAATAATGTGCGCCACCGGGACAGTAATAGGTGTACCAGGTTTTTTTACGCTTGCGGGAATAATGACGCACTTTATATGACTCAGTCAGGTATTTGAAATCTGCTTTTGTCAGCTCATACGTATCCGTGCGCAAGGTCTGGTTCTTAAAATCGATCAGGTAATTCGGATCAATTGCTACACCGCGGAAACGAACTTCAAAATGTAAATGGCTTCCGTAAGAGTGGCCGGTATTTCCACCAAGTCCGAGTGTCATTCCGGCTTCGATGTCTTCACCCGGTTTCACAGTCATTTTTGAAAGATGGGCGTAATACGTTTCAAGACCATTATTGTGGCGGATGACAACCACGTAACCATATGATTTGCTTTTCTGTGCAATACGAACTTTGCCATCGAATGCGCAACGAACGGTATCGCCGGTTTCAAGATTAATATCTACGCCAAAATGGTAGCGGTATTTACGGAAACCAAAGTTAGAAGTAGTTGTGCCGTTAAACGGGTGAACATACTGGCAGTGGCCTGGATCTCTTAATGGAATGCGGATCGTGTCGTCAAATACAAGCGCATCGAATTTTTCAGAATGAACACTTGTGGTATCCCAGTCGTCATAAATTTCTCCTGCGGGCGTGTCTTCAATGCTTTCGTCTTCGTGCGCCTCTAAAGGAGAAATTTTTGCAGTTTTTGCCGGCGGATCTCCATCAGCTGTGTCGATGAGGGTTAATTCAACGTCAGTTTCGGGTTGCGCAGTGTCGGATTTTAATTTATGGGGAGGATCGCTGGGATCAGTAGTGTCAGATACTAATAAATAAGTCGTCGGGGAGACGGCGCTTGCGCGATTTGCCTTAACCCAATACCCAAAGAGGGCAAGGGACAGAACGGCTATGTACCTGAGTGCTTTCATTCCGTATTCTACTATAACTGTCCATAAAAACTGTTGATTGGCTTTTTTCAAAGCCCCGCTAAAATACCTAAATAAGGCTTTTAAGCAAATTTTAATCATCCATACCAACGTGTGGATAACTCAGAGGTTAATCTCTCATACGGCTAAAACCCGCCATGGTTGCGGTTTTCAGCAAATTCAGGGGCATTATTTTTGGCCTGTTTTAAATTGTTAAAGAATCTGAATGGAGCCAAAAACAGGCTTAAAATCGACCCATTTTGTATAAAAACGTATTAAAACTTCCTCAAATCAGCTCAAATTCGGGTCAAAAAACCTCAAAAAGGGCAAAAAAAAGGTCTGCAAACCGATTTTGCAGACCTTCAATATTTGCTCTTGAAATGATTATTCCAGTATCAGCTTCTCGTTTATTACTGTTTTTCCCTGCACCTGGAGAGTGTAAACACCTTTTGCCACCGAAGCAAAATCCAGCGCAAAAGCATTAGCTCCTGATGATGCATTATTTGACTGTTCAAAGATCACACGGCCTGTCAAATCGATGAGACGAACGATAACCTGCTCATTAATTCCGGTCTGGTAATACAAAGTAAATGATCCCGCAGTCGGATTCGGCCACATTCCCATTTGCACCTGGTTCGGATTCTGTTCGTTCACGCTGATAGTTGTAGCGTTACAAGGAAGAACCGGTCCGTTGATCTTAGTCATGTTATCAAAGTTGATATAACAAGCGTAATTCACACTGTCAATGAATGGATTCCTGTTACCCTGCAATGAATCTACGTAATCGTTTTTAGCAATCTCACGTGCATCCGGCGGATCCATGTAATGCCATGTTTTCAAAAGATTCTGATCCTGGCCGTAAGTAATTGTTTGGCTGATAGGATCAGGCAATCCCCAGTTTTGAGAAGATGTATTATAACAAGTCGCCATGTAAAACATTGCACGTGCAGCATCCCCTTTTTGTGCATCACGCGGCTCGTAAACGGTTTGTCCTAATGCATTCAGTCCATAACGGGCACCCATAAAAGTGCTGATCGGCGCTACAACTTCTCCCAAAGGATAATTGCTTCTTACCGCATTCGCATTATTCTGATCGGTTGGAAACAAGTTGAAATAATCACTGTATTCCGGACCGCTGGTTGATGGATTTGTCGGCATCCAGCTGAACGCATAAGTATGTTCGCGACTGAATATCGTCCATGCAAAAGGTTCGGTATAGATCAGGTCTTCGCCCGAATAAACGCAGGTAACTACTTTATTGCCGTTCGAAGTATCGCGCGCCCAGAAGTCAGTAACCATACGTGGTCCGTAATTGCTGTAGAAATTATCCACGTGCGGATTGATCAGTGCGCTCAGATCGCTTACGAATGTCGGAGCCGAAGTGCTGATGCCATTGTAGTACGTTGAAGGCTGCATAGAACCGGAAGAAACAACTGATCCTGCCAGCGGTGAAGAATCAAAATAATTTCTGAATGGAACAGGTCCATTGTAAGAAAACACCTTGAAGAAATAATTTTCATTTGCACCAATGTAATTTGCCCAGAAGCTTGTTCCTGTTCCGATATAAGCCACTTTGCACGCACCGATCTGGTCGCCGACTGTATAACCCATTCCATCAGCAGGAATATCGGTTGGTGAGGTCACATCATTACGAAGAACGATATATCCTTCTGAAGCCGGAATGGAAGGAAGCCATTCTACTTTGAAGCGGTATGATTTTACGCTGGTAAATGTGAGGTTGGTTGGAGCAGCAGTTGGTTCATTCACGTAATTTCCACCAATGCCATTCAAATTAACCACGTAAGCAGGTTCATCTGCATCGTCGCTGGTGATGGTTAAAATTGCAGGGCGTGTTCCTGCGCCAGTTGGTGTGAAATTAATTGTAAGTGTTCCATTATTAAGCGCAGTGACTGTAGAAGGCGAAGATGAAACCACATATTCAGAAGCGTTTGGTCCGCTGATAATTGCGGAAGTTACATTCAGCGTGTTTACAGTTCCCAGATTCTGAACAAGAAAATTTTGCGCTGTCATTGTGCTCACCGGTGAATTAAAATAAACTGATCCGCCGTTAAGAACCGTTACGCTATTATGTTGCACATTGATTTCCTGTTGTGGCCCTGCAGGAGCTGCATACAAAAGAACATCATCAAGACCAACGTTACCGCTTACTTTATCCGTGTAATAAAAACGGATGTAACGGGAAGCAGCAGCCGGGTTGTCGGAAAATTGTGCGTAAGTGGATGAAGGAATATTTACGTCTGTGAATGTGCGGAGCGTTGTCCAGAGAGTTCCGTTAATTGATTCCTGTACTTCAAATGTGCCACCTACAAAACTGTTTCCGGCAATGTAGTAGGAAAGAAGTCCGGGAGCGCTTGCAAAATGAATTTGCACCCAGTCAAAATCACTGTCAAGCTTAGCGGCAGGGGGAGTATTTCCTGAACCGGTGTAATAAGATGTTCCACTTTCAGACCATCCTGCAGGATATACAGTTGTCGGGAAGCTCCAGTTGGTTGGAAGCGTTGTTTGTGCTGAAGCAGCAATTGCCGCAAAAATAACCAGCGATGTTAGAATACGTTTCATGATTTCATTTCACCTCCTGCTAAGGTGATTTTGGTTTTTATTTTGTTACGCATCAACAGGAGAGCGCAACTTCATTTTCAATTTTTATTTAAAAGGCAAACCGCATTCCGATATTCCAGCGACGCCCCATTCCCATATAAACTAATGCGGTAGAAGCATCGAAATTGCTTCCGTTTTGACTATCACTAATGTACTTAGTATCGAGCACATTTGTGACTGAAAAATTGAACGAAACGATTATGATCTTATTTTTTTCACCCGGAATTTCTTCACGGATCTCATAACCTGCAAATACATCCAGCAAACCATACGAAGGTGTCTTCCACGATTCACGATCACGGTTGTCATACACAACATTTCCATTCACGTCTTTAATTTCTGCCAATGCGATCGGGTCGAAATTGGAATAATGTCTTCCGAAAAACGTGTAGCGTGGTTTGAGGTAAAATCCTTTGATCGGCTCGTAACGAACAGCACCGCCGATTTGTGTCTGGGCCGCATCTCCGCTGTGAATATTTTTTGCGCTGTAAGAAATTGTTTTCGCGTATAAATAGGTGAAGTTGTCATACAGATTTACTTCACCGGTTGAGTTGATCTTCCAATCGCCGAAAGATGCAAGCGCTTCGATCTGCAATTTTTTTATCGGCCTCCAGCTGCAATCAAATTCAATTCCTTTAAGAATTGTATTTAATCCAAGCAGGTCATAAAAATAAGTTGCATCAGGAGTGGTGAGTGTTAATGTACCGGAAGGTGGTTTGTTTCGCCAGTCGGTATAATACATATTTAAATTCGCTGCAAATTTTGGATAACGTGCGCCGAATCCTAATTCAATCGCTTTTACAATCGAATGTTTTACAGACGGATATTCCCTGTTGCTGTTATCAAAAACGGTATTAAAACGCGGCGCCATTTTCAGGTAACCGACATTCATAAATACATTGTAATGTTCGCCAAGCGTATAATTCACTCCTGTTTTAAGTGTGAATCCTTTGAATGTTTTTTTATTCGTCTGGGCAATACGCGCATTTTCAGAATCCCATGCATATCCCTGCGCATTGCGGATGTAATAAGTAGGACCGCTTGGATTGTCAATGATAGTTGAATCACCGGAAGTGGTCACGTTAGCGCCGTATTGCGCAACTGCTGATTCTGTGCCGTTTGTGAAATATGTTTCATTGTATCCAACGATCATCGGAATTACCTCTTCGCCGATTACGAGATCACGTTTTTTGTAATGATCAACGCGCAGGTATTGTGTAACCGAGCCCGACGCGGTAAGGAAAACGCTCAGGTTATTTTTCGAATATTCTCCCTGTGCAAAAAGTCCGCCCCAGTCTACATAACTATCATTGTAGTACGACACTTTATCTCCAACGCGTTTTTGGTAATACTGGAAATTCGGATCGCCGAAATAGGTTCCGCGTGGCTGATTCATATCTGTGACCGTAGGCTCCACATAATAATCACCGCCTAAAAGATCATGCACTCTTCTGAAATGTGATCCTTTGTAATGACGTGCATCAGCACCCAGCAAAAACGAAAGACGATCATTTGGTTTGTAAGTTGCAGTTGTAATCGCGCCCAGCCAGATGTGATTATTCATTGAAGCAAGAATAGCACGAGTTGATTTATTTTCCGTTGTGCTATAAAGCGGATCAATATTCGTGCTGTTCGAATTGTAAGTAGATGTCAGATCCTGCTGACCGGTTAATGTATCACGGTTAATCGTTCCGCTATAATTTGTTCCGCCACCATTACCTAAAGAAAGGTAAGTAACAGTTGTAATGGTCAGCTTTTCATTCGGAACATAATGCCATGACAAATTAAAAAGCGGCTTGTTATAAAAATTCACACTCTGCCCGATGATCCCGGTTTGCCCGTCGTTGTAATCAAGAAATCCCCAATTCGGATTATACCGAAGTCCGCGCTCGCCTTGAGTCCGCGTGGTGAATTCTGTTGCGCCGTACAATGAATCCACATTTATTCCGAGTTTCTCTGCAAACGCACGGTCATAAACGCCGATTGGTAAACGATTAAAACGTTGTGCATGCGATTGCGGTGCGCCGTTTACGCTGATGCTGAAAAGATGCTGATCAAAACGTTTTTGCAATTTGAAAAAATAGGCCCATTGATCATCCCATGTCTGATCTGCCCAGCCATTTCCTGTTCTGCGCGAGCCTGCAAATGTTACGCCCCATCCTTTTCCGAATTCACCGGAATTATACATCACGGATAATTTCTGCATGCTGTTATTTCCGAAATCAGTACGCACCACTAAACTTTTTCTATTATCAATACCGCGTGTGAGAACGTTGATCGTTCCGCCAACAGAAGGTATTGCAAGCTTCGATGCACCGAGTCCGCGTTGTACCTGCATGGTGCGGGTTACATCAGAAAGTCCGCTCCAGTTGCTCCAGTACACTTGCCCGTTTTCCATATCATTCATCGGAACACCATCCACCATCACACCCACATTCCGCTGATCAACTCCGCGGATGCTGATACGTGAATCGCCTGCGCCTCCACCTTGTTCGGTTGCATATGCGCCCGGTGTAGAATTCAGCAGCATGGTCATGTCACGCGAACCGATCTCTTCCCTGATTTTCACTTCACCGATATTAGAAAATGCAACAGGCGTTTTGCGGTCGATCGCCACATCTGCAATAATTTCCACTTCTTTTAAAACAATGCTGTTTGCATTAAAATCATGCGCAACAGGTTTGCCTGCAACAACAATAACAGCAGAGTCTGGATCGTAGCTGGTGTAACTTGTTTTCAGCTTATAAGTCCCGTCAGCTAACTTTAGTTTGTAAGAACCATCCAGGTCTGCCACAGCCTGCACTTTCCCGTCCACGAGAATGATTGCGCCAACAAGCGCTTCGCCTGTAGCTGCATCACGTACAAATCCGCTTACAGTTTGCTGAGAAAAAACCGGCAGACTAAAACACACGAAAAGGAGAATGAAAAATTGCTTCATGGGAATTGTAAAAGGGAGGACTATTTTTTTCATCAGGCGCATTTCAAAAATGCGCCTGATGAAAAAAAGAAATTACTGAATGCTGATTTTTGAAACAGAATTTTTTCCGTTAGCAAGCACTACCTGAACGATGTAAATTCCCGCAGGCTTTGCCGACAAATCAACTAATTTATTATCAGCAGAAACAGCTGATTCAGTATAAACCAGTTCACCAAGCACATTGTAGATCTCTACTTTATTCATTGGTGAAGCTGCTTTAATTACAAATGTTCCATTAGATGGATTCGGATAAACAGCAATTGAAGCTGCATTTTGCAATCCTTCATTCACTCCTGTATTACCACAAACAGAAACGTGCTGACCAAGATTCGTCCATGTGTTTTCTGGAAGAGAATCCCATTCTGCAGTTACGTTAAAAGCGGATGGATTTACTGTTACGCCACCTGTAACAGATGGTTTGCGGATAAGTGTGTGATCATTTGTCCACCATGTTCCCTGTGCAGAAGTATAAGGGAAAACATCAGTCCAGGCAGTTCCCGGATCTTCGCCGATCTTACCGAAAATATCAACAAATGCGCGTGGGGCAATACGAACAAGCGCAATTGCATCATCACCATTCATATACATTACAGCAGTTCCTACCGCGTAATTTGCCGGACCTGGCTGGTCAGCCATTGCAAGTAAAGCAGGATCGCAAAATGCGCCATTCGCATCAGGAGTTGCCTGTCCGTTCACAACTACCCAAACGCTGTGTGCCTGGAGTGTTCCAACTAAATCAATGCTGTCGACAGGTAATGACGCTCCATTTGAAAAACGGATGAGACGGTATTCAGATAACTGGATCGGGCTTGAAGTCGGATTGTAGATTTCAAGCGCTTTGCTGTGCGATGAACCTTCAACATATTCTGAAAAGAAAAGTTCTGTGCATTGAGCCTGCGCAAAAGTTGCTGTTCCCAACGAAAGGATCGCGAGTAGAAATTTTTTCATGTGAATTGTGGTGGTAATTTGGCCTTTGTTTCAGTACTGGTTTCGGCGACATTCCGCCTGTAGGATTTCAGCACTGATTTGATAGTGCAAAAGTAATTCTAAAACCCGCTAAAGACAAGGCAAAAACAGCAGATTTGTGCATAAAATGAGGTTTTGTTAATAGATGGAACATTTGATATTAACATTCAGGGGAAAATTCAAGATTAGGGGATTAATGAACCCGAAACCCGGAACTCAGAACCGGAACCATTAATTTTTCTAATAGGAATCTTGAATTTTGATCCGCCGCGGTGGATTGAATCTTGAATCAAGCTACTTTTGCAACCTGATTTTAACAAATAATCCAGCAACAACCATGAATAAAGGACCCGTTTCCCAATTTGTTGACCACCATTACCGTCACTTTAACGCTGCTGCTTTGAAAGATGCGGCTAAAGGATATGAAACTCATCTTTTAGAAGGCGGTAAAATGCTGGTTTCCCTGGCTGGTGC
>JBKJMR010000079.1:0-3029 GCA_046596275.1 Bacteroidia bacterium
CTCTTTGTTGCAGCATTCTTAAAATTTCACGTTCATTTTGCTGAAGCTTGGAACGCAATGGTGAAATCAGCCAGGGCTGTCGTAAATTATCATTCCCTTTTTTCTCAGGAATAAAAAACAAATTTTTCAATCTGAAACGAAATGGATTTACAATTGCATCCGACAAACGCACTACAACAACAGGAACATTAAAAGGAATATTTCCAAGCAGCTGTCCGACTTCCGAAGCAGGCACCATTGATGATAAACATACAAATGCCGCTTTGGTGGAGCTGACATATTTAGCCGGTTCCATATTCTTTTGCCAGTTTGCGGCTGTGATCTGGAATAATTCATTTTTCTTTTCACTCATGCCGGAAAGCTTTTGCACTTCCTGGTCAGTTGGAATCCGCACTTCGTAATCGTTTTTATCCAGCGCTTCAAATATATTCCTGACTTTATCTTTATAGGTATTCAATAATTCAGTTCCGAAAATACTGTCGGCGGAATTATTTATTCCATCATAAAAGCTGGCATAAAAATAAAGATGCGATGCGTACGGATCTTTTGTTTCCGGGATGCGCACAACGAGCTGTCCGCTTCGCGCATAAATTTTCCAAACGATACGGCGCACATCATCACCACTTTCAAAATCTTTGTAGTTGATGTATTCGCCTTCAACTTTTTTTGGAATTTCAATGCGCTGTGTCTGTTCTTCTGTTGCGTTTGGTTCGGCTTTAATTACGCGTTCTTTTAATTCCTGAGGAAGCGTATACAATTGCTGCGAAACATGAAGTGTGTAAGGCAATACAATTAACCGGAACATGTCGCCGAATAATAATTGCACTTCCTCCACATCATAAATTCCGCGATCATGCAATTCTGATTGACCTGTACCGCGAATTCCTTTTCTTATTAAGCTTTTTTTCGGGTAAACATTTTCATCCAGCAAAACGGGTTCCGACATTTTCATTCCTGAAAAAACAAGCCGCGCACGAACTGTTCCGAGAAAAGGGCGAAGCACTCCTGTAAGCGTAACTGTTAACGGAACTCTTCCTGCTTCTGCTCCTTTATCATTCGCGGTTCCTGTCCCGAATTGTGTTTGTAATCCTACCTGCTTATTGTTTTTCCTGTAAATAAAAAACAACCATGTTAATAAAACAGATAAAACGCTGAAGCCAAAAAGACAGATTAACATCCATTTGATGATCACCAAATAATTCCTGATGGAAAGCCAGGGATCTTCCAGCTTATTCTGACCGTAATATACATCGAGGTATTTCCACGCAAAAAAAACTAAAAGTGCGGTGAAGATCAACTGCCACCTGACAACTGTGAAATTCGACCAATACAGTAAGCGGCGAAGCAGCATAGATTACGGGGAATGGTCAGTGATGAATTGTTCGAAAAAAGTTCACCAGCAAGTGCGCATTCACGCTGCTTAAAGATAGGAAGATTGAGGCTTCGATAGATGTGAAATATTCCTAATTACTGGGTTTCGGGTTTCTAGTTTCTAGTTTTGGGTTCCGGGTTTCGAGTTTCTAGTTCGGGGTTCTGAGTTTCGAGTTTCGGGTTTTGAGTTTCCCGTTTCGGGTTTCGGGTTAATATTGATTCACAGTGAACTTAGCGCTGATAAACTTGCGGAAAAAGAAATTTGCATCGCCTGCTTTTAACGTACTTCGGCAAGCTCAGTAAAAGCTACGACACGCAGGCGCGGGGAAACGCGGAAAAGAAACCCGAAACTTCTTTAACCCGAAACTTTTTAAACCCGAAAGCCCAAACTTTTTAAACCCGAAACATTTTTTAATTATTTCGTCACCATTGCTTCGACAGCTTTCCATAATGGATCTTCCGGTACGGGAGCGATAATTACAACGGGCTCTTTTTTTACCGGGTGAAGGAATTCGAGCTTGCGTGCGTGCAGGCAAATCGACGCATCTTTATTTGATCTTGGTGCGCCGTATTTTAAATCTCCTTTGATCACACAGTCCATTGTAGCAAGCTGTACGCGAATCTGGTGATGACGGCCTGTATGTGGCAATACTTCGAGCAGGAAATAACGTTCGGAGGCGGCAATGAGCTTGTATTCTGTTTCACTTTTCAACGAATCTTTCACTTCAAAATTTGTTGCGTGCGATTTATTCGTCTTTTCATTTTTCTTCAGCCAGTGAATGAGCGTTCCTGACTCCTGCGCAGGTTTTGTTCCGGTGATGGCCCAATATGTTTTTTTGATTTCACGCGTACGGAACATTTCATTCATACGTGAAAGCGCTTTATCTGTTTTAGCAAAGAGCACTACTCCACTTACAGGTCGGTCGAGACGATGGATGACGCCGCAATACACTTCGCCCGGCTTGTCATATTTTTCCTTGAGGTATTTTTTCACATGATCGCTCAGCGGAACATCGCCTGTTTTATCGCCCTGAACGATGTCTGAAGCTTTTTTATTTACAGCTATCAAATGATTGTCTTCAAAAATTACGTCGATCATAGTCTTATTTTTTAATGCGAATACCAATTACACAAATATCATCTGTCTGAATACTTCCCTGCATCCAGCTATTGAGCTGATCCTCGAGCATTTGTTTTTGAAGGGGAACTTCTTCTTTATGAATGGACATTAATAATTCACGGAATCGCCTGTGCGACATTTTACGGTCATCTTCTCCACCGAACTGATCAGGATAACCATCAGTGAACAGATAGATCATATCACCTTCCTGCAGATCAGTATCCTGGTTGGTGAATGGTCGCATTCTATTATCGAAATAGCTTCCGATAGAAAAACGATTTCCTTTTGATTGGATCAGCATTCCATCGCGGATAATATACATCGGGTTGATGGCACCGGCGAAATGCATTTTCATTGAACCTTTCTCAAATACGATCAATGAAATATCCATTCCATCCCGTATCTCACCTGCTTTTTTGTATTGATTAAGTGTATGCTGAATTCCTGCGTTCAGATAATCAAGGATTGCGGCAGGACGTACCAGGTGACGTTCATGCACGGCCTGATTCAATAACTTTTGTCCCATCAAACTCAGCAA
>JBKJMR010000125.1:0-6259 GCA_046596275.1 Bacteroidia bacterium
TCCGTGATCATGTCGGTGAATAATTCGCTCGTGTGCTGGGGAATTCAAAATTTCGGAACAGAAGAACAAAAACAAAAATATTTAGTGCCGCTTGCAAAAGGAGAGATCATCGGCGCATTCTGCCTTTCAGAACCGGAAGCAGGATCGGATGCAACTTCACAGCGCACAACTGCAATTGACAAAGGCGATCATTATTTGCTCAACGGAACAAAGAACTGGATCACCAATGGAAACAGCGCTTCTGTTTATTTAGTCATTGCACAAACAGACGTTGAAAAAGGCCACAAAGGAATCAATGCATTCATAATCGAAAAAGGAATGCCCGGATTTGTTGTTGGTCCGAAAGAAAATAAAATGGGCATCCGCGCAAGCGATACACATTCGCTCATGTTCACCGATGTAAAAGTTCCGAAAGAAAACCGCATCGGGGAAGATGGATTCGGATTCAAGTTCGCAATGAAAACATTGACCGGCGGACGAATCGGCATCGCATCACAAGCATTGGGAATTGCATCCGGCGCTTACGAATTAGCATTGGGTTATTCGAAAGAAAGAAAAGCATTCGGCAAACCAATTCACGAGCATCAGGCCATCGCTTTCAAGCTTGCTGATATGGCAACAGAAATTGAAGCTGCACGTTTGTTATGCTTAAAAGCAGCATGGCACAAAGACATGCACATGGATTACGGCTTGTCGAGCGCAATGGCAAAACTATTCGCATCACGCGTTGCCATGTGGGTTACTACAGAAGCAGTTCAGGTACACGGTGGTTACGGCTACGTGAAAGAATACCACGTAGAACGTTTAATGCGCGATGCAAAAATCACACAGATCTACGAAGGAACATCCGAAGTGCAGAAGATCGTGATCTCGAGAAATATTCTTGGGTAGAAGGATCTGGTAATTTGATAATCTCGTAACTGGGTAATTGATAAAATTGAAAGGCTGATCTTAATTGATTGGCCTTTTTTTGTGGGGTTGTTTCACAAGGAAAAATGTACCTGCGACGATTACCCAGCAAATCGTGCAATCCAATATCAAGTTCAGAAAGTTTCCACCGCCATTAGGATACTTGTTTCCATTAAGCCAAAATTGATGGTAATATTCGAATGGAAACCCTATACGAAGTTGCCCATTAAATTCCGGATGATGAATTGAATAAATAACAGAGAAAAAAGAAATTGTAAAGAAAACCAGCATCGATAGCAATGTTCCTTTCACAAGGTTTAGCGTTATTCTTTCAATCTTCATTTACGAATTCTCTTTATTTTTTATCTAACTAAGAATCTCCGCGTGTCTCTGCGCCCCTGCGCCTCCGCGTTAGATTCATTAACTCATTAGCACATTATTTTTTTTTCTTCTCCGGCTCTAAAAATTCTTTTGGTGTTTTACCTGCAGTATCTTCTTCTTCATAATTGCAATACGTAATCCACCAGCGTTTGCCGTCGTTAAATAAATGGAATGTATTGACACCGCGGTGTCGTGTTGTGTCGCCTTTCGCATCCACGTCTATTAATTCGTAGGCAGAATAAATCGTCATTAGATGTCCGTAGGCCAATGTTTTCCTCCCCGTTTCCCATTCTTTAAAACGATGCGTGGCGCAAACTTCTTTTATCGTCTTCAGATATTCCGGAATGCTGATGCGGAAATTTCCGTAGCGCGTTGTGTCTTTGAGCATTTTGTAAACACCATCGAGCTGTGCGCCGGGCCAGAATAAATTGGTTAGACGAGTGCTGTCGATCTGGCCGCCCTTCTGTACATCCAGGCAAGCATAAAACGCGGCGATGATTCCGTCGGGAGTTTCGGTTTTGTCGGTTTTTTGTTGTGCAGATAGAGTAATAGGAAAAATGAGAAAGAGGAAAAAGAATCGTTTCATTTAACCAAGGTAATGCAGAAGAGCAGGCAACGAGGAGAAAATGGAATGGCGGTTGCTAATGAATATGAACGGTGAAGAAATTCGCCCAGAATGATTTTTTTCACTTCTTCTCTCTCCTAAGCAAGAGATAAATTCCGGTTACAACGGTCCAGCAAATAAAACAATCGAGCAATAAATTAAGATAATTGCCACCCCAGTTCGGCCCATCGCTTCCTGACAACCAGAATTGATAATAATAGCTGAATGGAAAACCAATATGCATTTCAGCAACTTCAACATAATTTTCGGGATGCTTAATGGAGTAAATAACAGAAAAAAAGGAAAGCGTAAAGAACACTAACATCGAAAGCAGTGTTCCTTTTATCAGATTCCAGATCGTCTTTTTGGTAATCATTAATGCTTTTGATATTATTTCATTAGCAAATGTGCATATTCACAGAGTAGCACATTCTAATTTGCACACCCACACATTTTTCATTAGCACATTAGCACATTAGCACATTAGCAAATTAACCCATTAGCACATTCCCAATCACCTCCATCTTCATCCCACGCGAACCTTTAATCAAAATCAACGCATTCTCCGGCACATTTTTTTTCATCCATTCCGCCGCCGCAGTTGCATCATCAAATTTCACCGCATTATACCGATACTTTGTATTCGCAAATAATTTTCCCACCAGCACAACCGTTGAATCCGGCACTTTTTCTCCAATGAGATTTACTACATTCTGATGTTCCTTCGCAGCAGCATCTCCCAATTCAAACATATCTCCCAGCACAAGAATTTTTTTCTTCGCCGGCATTTTCGCCATGTTTTCAATCGCAACCGCCATGCTCGATGGATTTGCATTGTAACAATCCAGTATCACCGAATTGCTTCCGCGCTTTTCTAATTGTGAACGTGCGTTCGATGGAGCGTAAGAAACAATCGCATCATCAATTTCTTTTGCATCAATTCCGAAATGAAATCCTGCCGCACAAGCCGCAATTAAATTCGGAAGATTGTATGCGCCCACCATTTGTGTCTGCACTTCATGAGCAGCAATTGTTGGTGCCGACCATTCAAATTTCACAAACGGATCTGCTGAAATTAATTTTCCATTCACTTCAGCATTCCCTTTTGTTCCGTAAGTAAGCTGTTTCAATGCAGCAGCGCGCTCCACAATGCGTTCATCATCTTTCAGCACAAATGCAAAATCATCTCTTTTTTCAAGGTCAATAAAAAGCTCTGTTTTACCAATGAGAACGCCTTCCGGTCCGCCGAATCCTTCCAAATGCGCAAGTCCAACATTCGTGATCAATCCGAAATCCGGCTCAGCAATGGAACTCAGCAATTCAATTTCTTTCTGGTGATTCGCACCCATTTCAATCACCGCCATTTCATGCTCCTCAGTTAATTGAAGCAACGTCAGCGGAACACCAATATGATTATTCAGATTGCCTTCCGTAAAATGTGTTTTGAATTTTTTCGAAAGCACACGCGCGAGCAATTCTTTTGTTGTTGTTTTTCCATTGCTGCCTGTCAATCCGAAAACGCGCAAGCCTTTTTCTCCTAATTGCTGCCGGTGAAAACGCGCAAGATTTTGCAAAGCCGTCAGCGCATCTTCCACATACAGGAACGCTTCACCGTCGGCCAGATTTTTTTCATCCAGCACAGAATAAGCAGCGCCTTTCGACAACGCTTCAGCTGCAAATAAATTACCATCAAAATTGCCGCCTTTAAGCGCGAAGAAAATGCTTCCCGGAATAATGTTTCGCGTATCCGTGCTGATAGCAGGATGCTTCAGGAAAATGGAATATAAAATTTCTGTGCTGATCATTTTACAAGTGGTCAATGGGTACGAAAAACGAAAGAACACAAAAGTACTCAGAGAAAAAGAAAAGGTACGCAACCATTGGTTCGTACCCTTTTCATTTTTCGCACTTTTTCGTTTTTAATTTCGTTTTTCGTACCCTTTTAGTTTTTCGCTCTTTTCGTTTTTAATTTCGTTTTTCGTACCCTTTTAGTTTTTCGCACTTTTTCGTCCCTGATTTCGTTTTTCGTACCCGTTTAAAAAGTAAAGAGGCCCCAAGTTACAAAGAACTCAGGGCCTCAAAATATTTTTTGGTTCAGCTTATCTGCCGCCCAAACCTACCGGACTTCCTACGCGATCCATTGCGCAACGGAAACCAATGTAAGCTGTGCCTTGCTGCTGGTCAAGGAAACGACGTGTTCCAGGTACCATCCAATAAGCTCTGTCGCGCCATGATCCACCTTTATAAACGTGAGCCTTGTCGTTGATCAGGGAAGTAATTCCGAATTCATACATCAGCTTGTTAGGAGTAACTCCACCCGGATCATTGTAATAAACTGATGAAAGTCCATCACCATCGCCGAAGCTGATATTGTCTGAATATTTGTAGTTACGACGCTTGTCAAGTTTGTCTTCTTTGTAAGCAATGTTCACCTGGCGGTAACGAATTGCTCCCGGAATTGAAACGATATTGCTGTCTGCGTCATAACGAACTGAATCTTCTACCGCGTAAGTTCCCGGTGTCAAAGAATCTTCAAGCTGTGTCTGGAATACATTTCCACGGAAAGCACGGAAGTCATCATCATCTGTTTCAGACAAAGGACGATAAACATCAAGCACCCACTCAGAAACGTTGCCTGCCATGTTATACAGCCCGTAATCATTCGGCCAGTAGGAATAAACGGGAGCAGTAATATCCGCAGCGTCATTCAGCATACCTGCTGTTCCCATGTTATCTCCATTGGAACGTTTGAAGTTTGCCTGCATTTGTCCGATGTAACGCTCATCCGGGTTACGAACTGCGTGGCCATTCCAAGGATAAAGACGACGGTCAGTGATACGCTCACCAATTGTGTTTCCGATCAATCCGTAAGCTGCATATTCCCATTCCGCTTCTGTTGGGAGGCGGTATTTCGGCAGCAGGATTCCATCTTCCATGCGAACCATACGATCTTCAGGACCTGTAGGGTTTAAGCTTGGAATATTCTGAACCACGTTTCCTACATAAGGATTGTTTGCTTTTGAACCTGCGAGGTAATGATCTGTGTTGAAAGTTGCTTCATTCACCTGGTCAGGAGCAAAATCAAGGACGCCTTCGCGGATAAGAATGAACTCATTCACACGATCAGAGCGCCAGCTGCAGAAGTTATTTGCCTGGAGCCAGTTTACACCAACTACCGGGGAATCACGGTAAGAAGGGTGACGCAGGTAATACATTACATAAGGCTCATTGTAAGCCAGTTTTTCGCGCCATACCAATGTATCCGGCAAAGCACCTACAAAGATCTCCGGGTAATCCGCCTGGAAAACACGGCCTGTCCAATACAAATACTCGAGATAATCCAGGTTGCGCACTTCTGTTTCATCCATATAGAAGGAAGAAATGGTTACGCGTCGGGGCTGGTTATTCCAGTCGTAATTAACATCTTGTACTACGCGGCCCATGGTGAATGTACCACCTTCGATGAACACCAGGCCTGGACCTGTTTCCTGCTCTTCGTATGGTACAACCTCAAAACCGCCATTGTTCGGGTCGTTGTAATTCCAGCCTGTTACATTGGAACGTTCCTTCTGACAAGAGGCCAGAAAAGTGATTCCTGCAATAAGCATCAACGGCATCGCTGCTTTCTTCATGATAACTTTTGTTGAGTGTAGTAGATTTCCCTTTGATGTATAACGTTGAATTTCCCTTTTGTTACATGTCGTCCTGAAAATATTCTAGAACGATGGGCAGCTAACGGTGCGGAATTTCTTCTTTTTAGGCTTACACTGGAACTGCATCTGGAAAGAGAGCTCGTGTGAACCTGCCGTTGCGTTGGTCAGCTTGGAGACGGTTACGTCATAGCTGTAGCCAAATTTGAAGAGATCCTGCTGGAACCCGATCAGGAGAATAAATGAATCCTGGTTACGGTACCACAATCCACCAACGATTGGGCCTTTGGTGAAATAGAGTCCGAGGTTCAGCTGCTGGAAATCCTGCTGCTTCTGGAAAAGGATATTAGGAGAAATGCTTGATTCGCCATAACGTCCGCCGAGTGGAATAACAGCACCTGCGTGGCCTGTAAATTTCATCGGAAGCTTAGATGGTCCGAGGAATCCTTCATCAGGCTCTGTGATATGGTGAACAGCGAATCCGAAGAAATAACGGCGGCTGTAACCAAGCAAACCTGCTGAGAAATCGACGTTTGTTCTGCTTGTAACGTTCGGAACTTCTGCGGTGCTATAAACGAAACCACGGCGTGGATCGATCATATCACCGAAATTAAGCTTGTTCCAGTCTACTGATTTTTGCATGTAAGTAGCCTGTAAACCAACCTTAATGGAGAATTCACGGGTAACGTTGAGCTGGTATGAATATATACCGGAG
>JBKJMR010000129.1:0-3989 GCA_046596275.1 Bacteroidia bacterium
TGATTGAAAATATGGAAGAATACATCCTGTGTTTTGTCTTTACCGGCGAAGAATTGTACATCATCAATGATGAGCACATCGATCATCTGGTAGAAGTGGATGAAATCGTTCTGATTATTATTTTTCACTGCATCGATGAACTGGTGCGTGAATTTTTCAGATGAAACGTACAATACCGTTTTACCGGGATGTTTGTATTTGATCTGCAAACCGATTGCATGAGCAAGGTGCGTTTTGCCAAGACCAACACCACCGTATATAAGGAGTGGGTTAAAAGCAGTTCCGCCCGGTTTGTCGGCAACAGCCCAACCTGCAGAGCGGGCGAGACGATTGCAATCACCTTCAACTAAATTCTCGAAAGAATAATTCGGATTAAGCTGCGATTCAACATTTACTTTTTTCAATCCCGGGATGATGAATGGATTGCGAATTGTATTCTTGTTTAAATCGATCGGCATATTCACCGAAGGATTTTTTGCATCGCGTCGATTTGATGTCGGAATTTTTACTGTGTAAGGTTTGGTGTTTGAGCTGAATGCATTCTCCATGATGATGGAGTACTCAAGCTTACCGTCGTTACCGAGTTCTTTCTTGATCGTTTTTTTAAGAAGTGTGATGTAATGTTCTTCGAGCCATTCGTAAAAAAACTGGCTTGGCACCTGGATGGTCAAAACACTCTGAGCGAGTTTAAGAGCTTTGATGGGTTCGAACCAGGTTTTAAAACTTTGCGAGCTTACATTATCCCTGATGATGTTTAAGCAACTATCCCAGACTTTATCGTGTGATTTCTCCATTCGTAAAAACTCCTTGGTATATTGGGTGATGGTGGGTGATTTTCTTTCGTGTCCCAAAATTATGATTTCAGCGACAGGAACAACTATTTATTAGAATATTTATTTTAATAAAATTTTCATCAGAGGCTTGACTTTTCAGATATAATAACAGAGTGGGTTTCCAGCGTGTTTTTTCTTGTTTTTTTATTCGTGGAAATTGTTATTTTGCCCAACCTGATTCCTGCCCAACCAACTTGTGTTATATATACATCTTTTCCTTCTCTGTTTTTTAAAATAACTGGTTTATCAAGAAAAGTATGTGTATGTGCACCGATTATGACATCGATGCCAAGTGATTTTTTTCCAAGAACGACGTCGCTGATTTTTTCATTTTCGTATTTGTAACCTAAATGCGATAAGCAGATCACTACATCACATTTTTTTTCTTTGCGCAACAGGTGAGACATTTCTGCTGCTTTGAGTATAGGGTCATGATAGGTTGTTTTTCCATAAAGCCGGCTATCAACTAATCCTGAAAGTTCAATGCCTAATCCGAACACACCGATCTTAACGCCTTCTTTTTCGAATATCCTGTAAGGTACTGTTTTTCCTTCCATAGGCGTGCCGGTAAAATCATAATTAGCACAGATCATCGGAAACGTTGCGTGTTGTAATTGTTTTGCAAGATTAGCCAATCCTCCATCGAAATCATGATTACCAATTGCAGAAGCATCATAACCCATTTTGCTCATGAGCTTCATCTCAATTTCACCACCATACATATTGAAATAAGGAGTTCCCTGGAAAATATCTCCGGCATCCAACAGCAAAACATTTTTTTCCTGTGAACGAATCTTATTGATCAGTGCAGCGCGACGTTCAACTCCACCAAGTCCCGCAAATTTCGGATCGTTATCAGGGAACGGATCTATATGACTGTGAACATCATTGGTATGAAGAATGACAATCCGAACATGTTTATCATCACCTGATTTTTTGAAAGCGCTGCTAAGCAATCCGAATCCTAATAATGATCCGGCACCGGTAAGCGTACGAAGGAAATCTCTTCTATTTGTTTTCATAATAGAACCTCCCGTCGAGCTGTGATGTTAATGTATTGCCCTTCGCAGTTTCCGCAATGCAATATTCCATGATCGCATTACGGATTAGTATTCCGGTAGTTTGAATTTTAACCGGGTTCTTAAAAAAATCCATTTTATCTCCGCCATTCGCGAGATAGTCGGATGTAACTACACGATATGTTTTTGTTGAATCGAATGCTTGTCCGCCGATAAGAACCTGCGCAGGTGTTCTGTCCGGGTGAATTCCTAATTTCATTCCGGCCATCGGTTGTCCGCCACTCATGGAAACGAACCTGATGAGGTCCCACGTTTTTTTTCCTGATAATGTAAGAACAACCAATTCATTATCAAACGGCATCAATTCAAAAACATTTCCTCTTGTAATTTCACCTTTTGGCAAGGATGAACGTAATCCGCCATTATTAAACAAACAAAGTATTCCGGCTGCATCAGGCGATTTATTCTCCATGGAAATTATTCGCTGCATACAAATATCAGCAACAAAATTCCCAAGCAAAGTTTCGGGCTTGTCACGTTCTTTCGGCATAGGCACTGCCGAGCGTCCGACAATAACGTTCATTAATTTATCAAGAGAATCTTTATATGGTTTGAGAATTTTATCTGTGGCAGAATCATATTGCAATTCTGTTTTATTCATTTCCACATAACCAACTTCCACACCTGTAACAGTGGATTGATGATTGCATGCCGCTACAATTAATGTAGTGGAAAGAAATAAAGTGAGAAAATAATTGCGGAATGACATTGAACGGGAGATGTTATACAAGTTTAGTGAAAAGATGTACGATGTGCGAATTACGATGTACGATTAAAAAAAATAAAGTTTGCTGTTATTAAAAAAAATAGTTGTAAGGAAAAAGGGGATGTACGATGTACGAATTACGATGTACGATTTAAACCGGAAGGTTACTTTATTGGTACTGCTTGAAGCAGAGTGCTTAATGTAATTTCATAGGGGAACGAATCAAGAATGTATGAGAAATTTCTTTAAGAGCTTTTAATGCGAAGACGCAGAGGCGCATAGGGGCGCAGAGGTATTGCTTTGAAAATTAAAAAATAGTTTTTCGTTTTAAAAAAATAAATCGTACTTCGTAACATCATAAACAAACGTACATCGTAATTCGTACATCGTAAATTTTTTCCACTATGTTTATTTCTGAGACTACAATCCGCGTTCGGTATGGTGAGACAGATCGAATGGGCTATTCTTATTATGGTAATTACGCGGAATATTATGAAGTTGGTCGTGTGGAAGCACTTCGTGCGTTGGGATGGAATTATAAAGAGATGGAAGATGACGGAATTTTATTGCCGGTGTACACCTTCAGCATAAAATATTTCAAACCTTCTTTTTATGATGATCTGCTGGTAATCAAGACATCAATCAAGACGCTTCCCGGAACACGTTTGCGTTTTGATTATGAAATGTATAACCCGGCCGGCGAAAAAATTAACGAAGGCGAAACTACATTGGTATTTATCGATGCAAAAACCAAAAGGCCTTGTGGCGCGCCGGAAGATTTTGTGAAAGCGATGAAGAGCTATTTTCCGGGATAGAACACGGATTATACGGATTATACGGATGTGCGCGGATTCGTTTTTATCCGTCCAATCCGCCTCATCCGTGTTCCATTAGATGGTGTGATTATATTCTGCTTTTACTTCTGCAATTAAGACGCTTCCCGGAACACGTTTGCGTTTTGATTATGAAATGTATAACCCGGCAGGCGAAACGGATTATACGGATGTGCGCGGATCCGTTTTTATCCGTCCAATCCGCGTCATCCCTGCCTGCAGCAGCTAGGGCACACGCAGCAGCAGGCAGGCGTGTTCCATTAAATTGTGTGGATGTATTCTGCTTTTACTTCTGCAATACTTCTCAGCTTCAGCACGATTTCATCTGCAACATTTTTTCTTACAGAAAATTTCAGCTTGCAATCCAGTTGGAAATCCTGGTCCCACTGCTGAAGATTTTCGTCTTTCAGAATTTTCATAACATCATTCATAGCAGCATAAGGAAAATGTAGCTCGTACACTTCCATAATTTGCCGATCGATAATTTTTGCATTGGCAAGCGCATCAGCTGCAGCCCCGCGATAAGCTGCGATCAACC
>JBKJMR010000134.1:0-2842 GCA_046596275.1 Bacteroidia bacterium
AGCGTAATAAACTGTGTATTTAAAAAGTTCTTTCGACGGACGTGTTTTTTCGACCAGCCAGTCAATTGCCGCCATTATCGAATCAGGATGTGCATTCGTGAGTCTTTCGAAATAAAATTTCATCTTTCCATGATAAACAGGAGTGCGGATCAAACGGTCGTCGCTGAAATTCATCCCGTCCCAATAATGATTTCTGAAATTCCAGTAATTGCAAGTAGAATCAATTGTTCCGTCTGCTTTACGCGGACATTGCGAATAAGGAATATTATCCGGCTCGTCCATTGCCGCTAAAACAGAAGCCATGAATGTTTCAGGATGTTTTGTTTTATAGTAAGCGCGCTTATACGCTTTTACTGTACTGTCAATAGCAGCAGTTTGTTTGTAAAGCGTTGCCAAAGAATCTTTGCTGTGCGTGATCTTGATGAGGTTTTGAACCGGCTCTGCTTTTTTCTGCTGGGTGGCGAGGTAATTCAGGTATTCATAAAAATATTCATTCTCTTTATTGCCCGTGATCTTCATGCTTTTCACCATATCAACCGTGTCGGTTTCAGCAGTAAATTTTTGCTGATCAGTAAGAATAAGCTCGAAATATTTTTTGCTTGGAAGTACGACTAGATAAATTCCACCCGGCACAGCAGCAGTATCTCTAAATTCCATCCAGCCATTCGCATCGATTTTCGCAGTGTCCTGGATAGGGTGTTTATCTCCGTAATGATACGCCAGCAAACATTCGCCGCCGGTCATGCCTTTGATATGGACTTTCAGCTGCAGCATGTCAGGTTTATTTGCCTTGCTTTTTAAAGGAGCCTGCGCAAATAAAGTTGACTGTAAAGCAATGAAAACGAGAGAGATGCGTAGTAAGTGCTTCATATGAATATCAAAAATACGAAAAAGGATTTTGCCTGAGGAAATTAACATCAAAAATCGAACCATAAACATATTCAATATTCAAAATTCAATATTCAAAATTATCTACAGATAATTCTGGATTTCAGTTATTTCAATCTTGAATTTTGAATAATTTATTTCGCCAGTCTTTTCAATCCCGAAAAAACAGACCAGCTATTCACAGCCAAAAATAAAAGGGTGAAGCAGAATCCTGTTAAGATAACTGTGGACGATAACCCGGATGGCAGATCAAAACCTTTTCCTTCCATATAGGATTTGAACCAGGACTTAAAGAGGAAGATGGCAGGAATGCAGACGACAAAAATTCCGGCATAAATGATTGCGTAATACTTCACGTAAATTTTACCGAGCGTTTTATAATTGTAGCCGATTCGGATCAATGTTTCTAATTCGTAATTGGATTTACTGACGAGCAGCTGCGAATAAAGCAGGAATACAAACATCGCAAGCAAAATGATTACGAGTCCGACAGCAACAACAACGTACATGATCACGCGTAAGAAAGAATTCAGCTTGCTGTTGCGTAAAGATTCCGCGCTTGTTTCGTATCCTTTCTCTGCGAAATAATCGGCGAGTTCTGCAGTGGCAGGGCCTTCACATTCAATGATCACACGATTCGCTTCAACGCTTCCTGGTTTCACTCCTGCAAATTTTTCATTGGCGTGATCGATAAAAGATTGTGGCGCAAGAATGGTGTTAATCCGTTCACTGAATGCAGCAAGCTTGCCTTCATAAACAATTCGTCTGCCGTTTTTATCAGTGATGTTAATATTAAAACGCGCCAGCTTCACAACACCTTCTGTCATCTGCGGCAATCCTTGCGAAGGAGCAAAACCGAAATTATACAGCTTGATATAATCGCGCGGCAAAATGATCGGGACAACAGAATCGCCTTCGTGCCATTCCCAGTCTTCTGCAGGAACGTCAACAAAATTTCCCGGAACTGCTTCGAAGAAAAAGTCAGTCGACATGCCCGGCATTCCTTCCATGCTGCCACTGCCCATTGAAACGCTCACACGAAACTGGCTTGATGTCAAAGGAGCAACATCCCGCACACCTTTCACTGCTTTCAAATTTGCAAACTCATCTTCTGTAAATCCTTTTTGTCCGCCGAATAATGTGTTAAGCAAATTCACTTCCTTATTGATCACCAGGTATTGCGGCTTACTCAAATCTCCGCTGCCATTCAACACCGCGCGGAAATCAAAATACAATTGCAACGCGCCGAGCAATAATAGCAAACCGATCAACGCACCGAAGATGGCAACCAGGAGTTGGGTTGGCTTTTGGTGAGAGAAGAGGAGGCGGTTTAGCATTGTGGCGGCGGTTTCTTGTTTGTTGTTTGTTGTTTCTTGTTTGTTTGTTTGTTGCTGTTGTTTGTTGTTAGATTGTGATTTTTCCGGTGAAGGTGAAAAAGCTGCTGGGGCCTAATGACGTTAGTAATAAACCGGCTTCATTTTTTATGCAGGCGGTTTCGATCATTTTGCATGCTTTCCTGGAATTTTCTTCGTCGAGATGTGAGAAAGGCTCGTCAAGCAAAATTAATTTGAAGGGTTGCGCTAAGGAACGGATGATGGCGATGCGTTGTTGTTGTCCGAGTGAAAGTGTGCCGCATTTTTGATTCATGCGATGTGCTACACCAAGCTCTTCGGCCATAGAAAGAATTTCTTCTTCTTTCAAAACGGTTTTCAAATTATTCTTGACGCGGATATTTTCAATCGCAGTAAGCTGTGGAAATAAACGCAGGTCCTGGAAAACTGCAGAGAGAAATTCCTGCCGCAACATTGTCCAGTGATCGAGCGAAAAACTTTTTATGTCTTTTCCATCCATCAATACATTTCCCAGGTAATCGTGACGCGTTCCGTAAATGATATTGATGAGCGTGGTTTTTCCTGTTCCGGATGGCGCTTCTACCAAATAGCGTTGACCTGAA
>JBKJMR010000136.1:0-3506 GCA_046596275.1 Bacteroidia bacterium
CTCCCAAAGCGCAAGCTGGGGAGATTATAACAATGATGGATTTATGGACTTGTTTGTAAATGTATGGGGAGATAAAAGCATGTTATATAAAAACAATGGCGATGGAACATTTACTAAAATCCTAACCGGACCCCAATCAAATAATGTGAATAGTGGAACAGGGAGTGGATGGGCCGATTACGATAATGACGGCGATCTTGACCTGTATGTTTGTACATGGAACAATGAAGCAGACAGGATGTATGAAAACAACGGCAATGGAACATTTACGGAAATTACAAGCGGCCCATTAGTGTCGGCTGCTATTCCTACAAATGGATGTTCCTGGATTGATTATGACAATGATGGTGACCAGGATTTATATGTGACCAATAAAGCGACTGATAATTTTCTATTTCAGAATAGCGGCAATACAAACTCCTGGATCAATATTAAATGCAAAGGTATTATTTCAAATGCAATGGCCATCGGAGCTAAAGTGCGTATCAAAGCAACCATTAGCGGAAACCCTGTCTGGCAAATGCGTGAGATCGGCGCTATGACCGGTCAGTTTGCACAATCGGGCATGAATGCGGCATTCGGATTTGGTAACGCAACAATTCTGGATTCAATAATTGTTGAATGGCCTGCGGGGGGAAATTGTTATTTTACAAATGTTGCTGTCAATCAATTTCTTGTCATTGATGAGAATTGTACAATCGGAAATGTAAGCGTGAATAATCTGCCACCAGCAAATTCATTCCCCGTCCGGACGTATCCGAACCCTTTTTCAGATGCTACTACTTTAAACTATACGCTTTCGCAGGAAGAAACCATTACGCTTGAAATTATAAACCTGCTTGGAGAGCGCATTACTTATATTGAAAAAGGTTTTCAGCAACCAGGCGAACACAGCATAGTGCTCGATGGAACACTATTCCCTTCCAATGGCACATTCATATATATCCTGAGCACTGGAAAAGAGCGGACTTGTTCTAGGATAGTTTATACAGGAAAATAGAAAATGAATAAACTATATACTGCTTTTATAATTGCTATGTTGACGTGGATCATTTCTCCTGCTCAGGATTATTGTGCAACAGAAGTTACTCCTGATGTGCTGCAATGGATGAGGTCGCAGCCGCAGGCGAGGTATAGTCAGCCCGTTCCACAGACTACCTTATACACTCCAGTGCATATTCATATTCTCGGTGATAATAACGGGAATGGTTATTATGATAAAACTTCTGCTTATACATTGATATGCGAGCTGAACCAGCACTACGCCATTATGAATATGGTGTTTTTTCTCGACGGCGCGGTAACATACATCGACAGCACGCCTTATTATAATCAAAGCAATCTGGCTTACGGAAGCCAGATGATGGGTTTGTATAACGTGCCGGATGTATGCAATATTTATATTGTAAATTATCTTGCCGGCGTTTGCGGTTATGCTTTTTTTCCTAATTCAGGCCCTGACCAGGGACGCGGCGGAATCATACTGAAAAAAACATGCGCAACGCCGGGCAATGCAACGCTCGCTCATGAAATGGGACATTACTTTTCACTTCCACATACATTCAACAATTGGAACAACGCAAATGCGGAGTTTGTGGATGGAAGTAATTGTGCCACCGATGGAGATTTGTTTTGCGATACTCCTGCTGATTTCCTGGATTACCGCTGGAACTGCCCTTACACAGGCAACACACTTGATCCGCAGGGCCAACCTTATACTCCCGATGGTTCTCTTTTTATGTCATATTCAAACGAACCTTGTCCCTATCGTTTCAGCCCCATGCAGCAATCTGCAATTATCTATTCGCGCATAAACGACAGGCCATACCTTGACAATACGCCCGTACCTTCTTTCATTCCTCTTGCAAATGTGAATCGTATATCCCCTGCCAATAATGCAATGAATGTTGCATCCAACAACAACGCCTATTTTGCTTGGAATGCTATCGCCGGTGCTTTGGATTACAATCTGTTGATCAAAAAATCCAACATGCCTTCCTTCACGAATGCGCAATTTGATGTTTTCACATCCGATACTTTCGCTTTTATCAACGGACTTCTGACCGATACTGTTTACGATTGGAAAGTAGTTCCGGTTGGCGTTACATCAACCTGTATTTACCCTGATTCAATTCCCACTCAGTCCGATTCATTCACCGTGGTTTTTGCAGATGTCATTAATGATTACGATAAAGGCACGTTGAACATCTCTGTTTTTCCAAGCCCCTTGCGTGACGCTATTATTTTCTTCCGCCTGAATTTAAGTGATGAATCTGAAACAATGATTAGAATAACAGATATTACCGGTCGCATTGTTTACAGCGAAAATCGGACGCTCGCGAATGGGAACAATGAAGTAATGATTCATTTACCGGATCTGCCTTCCGGCAGTTATTTTATAAGCTTCTGTACTCAGGGTATGCAGGGGACAGCGCGTTTTATTAAACTTAACAATTAGCATGAAAAAGAATTTATTGGTTTTGTTCACTTCTGTTATCGTGTTTGTTTTTTTAAGCTCGCATGATTATTACTTGCTGTCAGAAAAATATTTTTTAAGCAAAGGCGACACGCTTATTACCCGTATGTACTTTGGTGATGCATTTGTGCTGGAAGAAGAAAGGCCTTACCAGGAGTATATCATACGGAAATTTGATTGGGTATCTTCTGATAAAACAGAGAACCTGATGCCGTCTTCCAAAGACAGCATGTTCCCCGCTTTAACAAAACGAATGGAGAACTCAGGACTCGGTCTTGTCGCAATGGAGCGTAGTTATGCTTTTATTACACTTACGCCGGAGAAATTTACAAAGTATCTTGAAGAAGAAAGATTGACGAATATCATTGAACTGCGTAAAAAAAGCGCGACTCGTACTGCTGAGCGGGAGAAGTATACGCGATATCTTAAATCATTGGTATGTGTTGATGCACCGAAAGGCGATCAGTACAAAAGGATAGTTGGGCATAAACTGGAAATTATTCTCCTGCAAAATCCTTACACCATAAAAAAGGGAAAAGAACTTACAGCGCAGGTATTATTTCAGGGTAAGCCCTTGGAAAATGCTTCAATTGAAGTGATGAGCAAAGATGCAGCCGGCAAGATAGAAATTTCACCAATGACTTCTGATATCAATGGAGAAATCCGCTTTAAGGTGGCAAGAAATGGAGAATGGGTGGTGCGACTGGTGCACATGGTTCCCTGCGAAAATTGTACAGATGCGGATTGGGAAAGTTTTTGGGCATCCTATAGTTTTGGAGTAAAGCAATAATCAGTTGAGAAAATTCTGGATATATACTTTGTTTTTTCTTTTAGCGGGAACTATTTCCTGTAGGAAAGAAACGCCTGACCCTAATACACCCACTGACGTGCCGCTGAAACTTTTGCTTCCTTCCGCTGAAGCTTCGGTGATGTTGCTTCATGGAACGGAAATGGCTTGGTATGCTTCCGTCTTTACGCAACAACAAGCAGGTGTAGACCGGCAAATGATTTCGGTTGGCCGTTATGATAT
>JBKJMR010000293.1:0-5232 GCA_046596275.1 Bacteroidia bacterium
GTCGAAAGCAAAATGCCCAGGCTTTGTTTAATATCCTCTTCTGCTTTTACCATTCCAACTTTCATACGAGGAGCGAATACAGTTGGAATGGTAAAAGCAGAAGAGGATATTAAACAAAGCCTGGGCATTTTGCTTTCGACAACGCTTGGTGAAAGAGTAATGCGTTCGGATTTCGGAGCGAATCTTCATCAGCAGGTTTTTGAACCGATGGATGCAGCTTTTCAAACCTACGTTACTTCCATTATAAGCGACGCGATAACAAATTATGAAACACGAATTAACCTGGATAGTGTGGATGTTTTTGTAGATCCCCAGGAAGGAAAAATTGAGCTCACAGTAAACTTTACAATTATTTCGAGCAACTCACGCGCGAACATCGTCTATCCATATTATCTGACTGAAGGAACAAACGTATAAAATGACCGAGAACTGCAACAATAAAAATTCCCTGCAACGGGACGGCACCAGCCAGAATCAGCGTTTGCTCGCTGCATTGCTGCCTGAGTATGTTTCCGTGGACGAGCGCAGTATGGAAGACCTCATTGCGTTCGCGAAAGATTTTGCTGCACAGATTAATTATTTTAACCTGGCAGATGCGACCAATGGTGACTGGCTTGACTTTTTTAACCAATCAATTTCTGATGAGCAACGTACGGCGCCACATTATGCGCTTTTCATATCCTTCCTCGAATTATTTGCAATCGCACAGCGTGATCTGAATACGATTACAAAAAGGCATCTCGATTTTTATTATCGCGAAGTGCTTCGGCTGGAAGAGCGTCCTGCAGTGGCCGACCAGGTGTACATCATCTTTGAATTGGCAGAGCAGCTGAGCAGCGGACTTGTCCCGCAAGGAACAACACTCGATGCGAAAAAAGATGCCACAGGAAAAGATCTTATTTATACTACCGATAAAGACATCGTAGTAAATCACGGAATAGTAGAACAGCTCAAAGCCGTATTCATTAATCGCCCGATTGATGAGAATGCTTCACCGCTGGATTTCCCGGATGAAATTCCTGTGATAAATCCTGCAGTCGGAAATGTGTTGCAAGCTGTAACGCAAAATAACTGGCGCATCTACGCATCACCTGTTGCAAATTCAGCTGACGGCCTCGGTGCTGATTTGGAAGACGAACAAAAACGCTGGAGAACTTTTGGTCGCCCGTTCCCGGATAAGATCGATGCAACACTCGCTGATCGTCAGCAGGCTGAAGTTGGTTTTGCTTTTGCATCACCATTACTTTTCCTCGCTGAAGGAGTTCGTACTGTAACCATCCGCTTAAATCTGGGTCAGCCATTATTCAGCAGTCGTCGCGAAGCAAATTTTCGTGCACAACGACTTGATGCTTCATCCGAGACTGCACGGTTTTCACGTGAAATAGAAAATGCTCCGCCCTTCGAACGCGATGATGCTGTTTCTGCTTTTATGGAAGATAGCATGAGCCAGGCTTTGAACGGCGCACTGAATGTTTATTTCAGCGGAGAAGAAGAATGGATTGTCCCTGACGTAGCAGATGCAACGTATTACGATACGAATGGTGATCTTGTTATTGTCCGGACAATCGGCAGAGGACAAAAAGCAATTGTTGCTTACGATGAGGCTGTATTGCTGCAACCGTTTAAAACAAAATGGCCGGTTGTAAAAATAACGCTCAATACAGCATTCATATCATCCGATTATATTTATCGTGATCTGAGCACAAGATCAATTTTCAGCGCAGATCTTACCGTTGATGTTGCGGAAGTAAAAAACCTGATCATACAGAATGACAGTTCTGTGCTTGCAACAGAAAAACCTTTTCAGCCATTCGGAAGTCAGCCGGTTGTCGGATCTACTTTCTATATCGGCAGCAATGAAATATTCCAGAAAAAATTAACTGAATTTGCTGTTAATATCACCTGGCACGAACTTCCGGATGCAGCCAAAGCGCCAAAAGGATTCGCAGATTATTACGCACATTATTTGCCGGTAGCTGAAATTGCAAAACGCGAAACAAGCCTGTTTAATGTAAACGTATCGTTGCTTAATAAAAAAGTTTGGCACGAGCTTAATCTTGCGAATGACGGTTACCCGCTTTTTCAATCGGAAGGAACGTTTAACGAAAGCCCGGTGGATATTGATAATAATATTTCAATTCCATTAATATACCTCGCTTCAGTTCCTCGTGATCCGAATATGACGCCGGTCACCGAATTCGATGCAACAACACAAAAAGGATTTCTGCGTATGACCCTTGCCGATGTAGATTTCGGACATGGTCTGTTCCAGAATTCATTTGCACAACAAGCGGTATGGACGGTTCAGAAAGCGCAGGATGCTGCTTATAATCCAGGTGTGATCGGAAATGTGATCGGACTTCCTAACGCGCCGTATACACCAACAATTAAAGAAATTTCTGTCAGCTACACCTCGCACGAAAGAATCAATCTTACGCGACAGACTTCTGTTAAGCAGAATGAAAATAATTTTAATTCACGCGTTGAACAATTTTTTCATGTTCTTCCATTCGGAGTTGCAGAAAATCATCCATACATAATCAAGCAGACTGCGAACATTCCTCTCGTTCCGCAATTTGAAGATGAAGGTTCGCTTTACATTGGAGTTAGCGCACTTGAGCCACCCCAGATTCTCAACGTTCTTTTCAAAGTAGCAGAAGGCAGCGCTGATCCTGATTTTAATAAAGAGCAGGTAAGATGGAGCTATATGCTCAATAACGAATGGTTTGATTTTAACCAGCTGCAATTGCTCGCTGAAAATACAAACGGGCTGCTCACTTCCGGTATTGTAACATTTGATCTGCCGAAAGTTTTTAATTCAAACAATACTGCTTTACCTGCCGGCCAATTCTGGCTTCGTGCTTCGGTGAAACATAATTCCGCAGCAGTATGCGACATGGTGAATGTTATTGCACAAGCCGTCACCGCAACATTTGATGATAATGAAAACGATCCGGATCATTTACGGCTTTCGCTTCCGGCAGAAACAATAAAAGATTTTGTCGATGGCGATGAAGCAATTGATAAAGTCAGTCAACCTTATTCTTCATTCGGCGGACACATTAAAGAGCAGAGCAATGAATTTTATACGCGTGTAAGTGAACGGCTTCGTCACAAGCAGCGCAGCATTACCATTTGGGATTACGAACATTTGGTGCTGGAAAAATTTCCTTCTGTTTACAAAGTGAAATGTTTGCAGCACACCCGCTTTGCATCTATCGGTGATATTAATGAGCTGGAGCCGGGACATGTTTCTCTTGTGGTAATTCCTGATCTGAGAAATAAAAATGCTGTAAATCCGCTTGAGCCGAAAACCAGCCTGATCACACTTACAGAGATCAGCGAATTTATCAAAACCATAAATCCACCTTGCGTAGAGCTGCATGTACGCAACCCGATCTTCGAAGAGATTGAAGTTGATTTTAATGTTCGCTTTCACTCTGGTTTCGATAAAGGTTTTTATGGAAAACAACTGGAAGAGGAGATCAAACAATTCCTTGCTCCCTGGGCGTACAACACAATCGATATTTCCATTGGAGGAAAGATCCATAAATCGCGCATCATCAATTTTGTTGAAGAACGTCCGTATGTAGATTTTGTAACGTGCTTCAACATGAATCATATTATTCCAACCGGAATTAATACTGCGCCGGTTTCCAATAATAATATTGAAGAAGCAATTACAACAACATCTGCGTCCATTCTTACTTCAGCAGCAACGCACAGGATCTTTGTGCTCGAAACAGATGCATGTGAGTGTGATGATAATATCGTGAAAGAGCCAATGCTTGCTCCAGACCAGGCCTGCGATCCTTGTGGTACAGCGGCACCTGTTGACGATGGAATAGGAGCAGACGAAGTTGGAAGCACGTTTATTATCGGGCAGGCACAACAAGCCGGAGTTGCTTTCTGGGAAATTGAAAAAGACTTTAACGTACAATAAAAATTAAAACATTTTATCACAATGGCTGAACAAAACAGAAGTTACCTGATCGATAGATTCCAGGACGGCGATATTCCTACAGGGCGGGATTTTGCAGATATGATTGATTCTTCCCTCAATCTTTTGGATGATGGATTGACCAGTTATAAAATTACAGATTCTGACGGCACTCATAAACGTTTCGGGATCGGTGATACTGCGCCGGAATTTCCTCTTGGAATAAAAGCAGAAATCGGCCATGATGAAGGATTGATCTCTTTCACCTCTTCCGATGGAACGTATAAGTGGAATATAAATCTGAATCCGACAATTTCTGATACGCCCGGTTTCAGCATTGATGATTCTTCTTCCGGAACCGGCACCAGTCGATTCTTTATCGATACAAGCGCCAATGGAAATGTTGGTATCGGAACCGTCACACCGTTAGCGCAATTACACATTGCAGGTATTGCAGATGGTGATTCGCTTTCTGCGCAGATAGAAAATTTTTCTACCGGACATAACGGTTGGCTGTTAAGTCATATCGATGATAATGCAATTATTGAACGCGCAGGTGCTTTTGCAATCGTTGAAAAAGATGGCACAAGCAAAGTAGAACGAATGACGTTCCTTAAAAAGCTCGGACTGGATCCGAATTTTTACAACAATGTCGGCATTAACGAGGTGCTTCCTTTTGCAACGCTTCATGTATCGCGCATGGATGTGAACAGTGAAGTAAGGCTTGCAGAAAATACAGGAATATTACTTCTCGGACCAATCGATTCAACTAACCTTGCAATGGATAGTTTTAATATCCAGGCACGCACAGGAGAATACATAGGGCCAACATTGAGCTTTACTGCAACTGATCTTCATCTTCAGCCGCTTGGTGGTGGAATTATTATTCATGAGGATTATTCAATAGATCAACAGGTCATTATTACAGATGATGGTTTAGTTGGCCTGGGTAAAAATCCTGTTGAACGTCTTGACGTAAATGGCGCAGTAACATTTGGTGATACGAGCAATGCTGATCCGGTAGGCGGAACTGTGCGCTGGCACGGTGCTGATCCGGCAATTCCGGGAAGCGGAGATCTTGAGGTTTTCAAAAATGGTGCGTGGGTGTCATTGACAACACAAGTTGCATCTGATGGTTTCTGGGATGCAAGTCCATTGGACGGTGCAATTTTTTATGAACCAGCAACCCTGAATGCTAAGGTAGGTATCGGTATTGCTGTTCCGGATGCTGCATTACATGTGGTTGAGAACGGTGGCGCACTTCCTGTTGACAGCGCAGCGATGCAGGTAAC
>JBKJMR010000405.1:0-4150 GCA_046596275.1 Bacteroidia bacterium
AATAAAAATCCCGTCTCAGCTAAACCGAGACGGGATTTTTTTATTTACAAAAGCTTATTTCTGAATAGTAATCTTCTGAACTTCCTGCTGAGTTCCTGCAGAAATTTTCATCATATACATTCCGGAAGCAACATCGCCGACACTGATCTGTTTTGTGAATCCGGGAGTTACATTGTTTTCCTGTGAAGAGAAAACAACACGTCCCTGTAAATCCATTACTTCAATCACCATATCAGCAGCAGTTGCATTAACAGTTACTGTAAACGAACCGTTATTCGGATTCGGATAAACAGAAATTCCGTTTGCAAGTGTTTGTTCACCCACAACAGTACATGCATCAACAGTAACAACATCAGTTGCAAAATCCACACAACCGCTTGCACTGTCTGTTACAGTATAAGTGAGTGTGAATGTTCCGTTACCTGAAAGTGCAGGAAAGAAAACTGTTCCCGATGGATTTGTTCCAACACCAAATCCGGAATAGGTTCCGCCATTAGGTGCTCCTTGTGAAAGCAATTGCGCACCATCATCAAAACAAACAGTCGCTGAAGGATAATTAAAAGTAACATCTGATGGAACGTTCACAGTAACCATCGATGGGCATCCGATTCCTGAACCGGCGCAAGTTGATTCTGAAAAAGCTGCATCTGCATAACCAAGTGTTTCACTTGAACCACCAAATGTAGAAGTACCGCCTTCATAATGAAAATACCAACGGTTGTTCCAGGGAGAGAAAATCAGACTTGCCATATCACTGAGATCACCAAAAGCGCCGACAGTGGTAACAGCGCCGTTTGGCAATTCACGGCGATGAATATTTTCGTCGTTGTAGTCACGGTAAATGACAGAGAATTGTCCAGAGCAATTTGCTTCAAGCACGCCCCAGTCACTCCAGTTTTCACTGCCGTATAATTCAGCGCTGTTCAGGAAACCAAGGTCAGTAACAAAACCATTATCCAGGTCAATCACGTACCAATGTTGTGTGTTTCCGCTATAGAGTCCAACATAACCAAAACCTGCAAAAATGCCGTTTTGCTCATTGTTGTTTCCCAAATCTATCGACTGGGACAGCTGGATCATTTCAGCTGTGAAAGCAAGATTGCTGTCGAGGCCGCGTAATGCTGTTGCTGTGAATTGGCTTGGGGAATCATACGGATCGCTTGCTGATGCTGTATTCCATAAGGTCCAGATTTTACCGGTGGCCAGGTCAGAAACCATTCCATCGCGGATTGGAAGCGAAACACCTGAAGCAGGATTAAGGTCGAGATCATAACGAACAGCGTTATCATCTCCATTAAGGTAAACGTGTGTAGGCGTAATTGCCATACCACCGCGATCATCACCTGCAAGATTATCTACATCTACAATCATCGAATCACTTTCAAGTAAAGTATCGATACTAAAATTCTGAGTGTTATCTGTTCCGGCTACATAATAAGTTGTATTCTGAACAAGGTTAGGCGTTGTAAACTGGTTTGTAGTATCGAGCGACTGCGTCAATGCAGCATCTGAAAACCATACAAAATCACTTCCGTTAACAGCATTTAACTGGATGGAGGTGCCGTAACAGGCGTAGATCGTATTGTTGTTGTTTACAATAGGTTGAGGCGCTACAAAGACATTCAATGATCCTGTTGTTGAGCAGCCCACGGAATCCGTTGCAGTGTACATGATGGTGTGCGTTCCTGAACCCACATTAAGCGGATCGAAATTCGCACCGGATACGCCGGGACCGAAGAATGTTCCACCTGCTGGTGATCCGCTTAATGTGTACGCACCGTCCAATGAACAAACTGAAGTATCAGCAATAGACACGGAAGCAAATTCAGCAGGTCCGGTAGGTGATGAGCAATAATTATAAATCAGCTTTACACGAACACGGAGGCCGCAGAATCCCGGACCGTAATTTGAGATCAACAAGAAGTCAATTGTATCATTTGCATTCCATGTATTAATGCTTGCGGAATTAACGCTGAATACGGTTGAATCTTCTGAAATGCAATTATCAATGCCATTGTTAGTCTGGGCGAAATAATTACTATCCTCATCAAATATGTCAAAATTCCAAGGGCTGCCTAAAGGGCCGTTTGGAGAATTAGTGGTGCGCAGACTGCTATAATTAGAATTTCCCAGGTAATAAACAACCAGCGTAGCCGAGCCATAAGCGGTTCCTGACGTGTTGACAAAACGGAAAGGCAGTGAATCGCCACCATTAGCTACGGTGTCGTACAATGCATTATTGTTACTCACGGCCATGCCGATTGCAGAATAAGTTTGTGCAGTTGAAACTTGCGGCATCACCAGGCAGGCAACGAACACAAGTGGAAGTAAAAATTTTTTCATGTAATTTTTTGTGTGATTTAGATATAGAAAATTGAAATGCTGAATAATAATTTAAATATCCCGCCACCACAGTCTTGTGCAGACGGGATATTTATTTCATAGGACTTATCGCTGAATGGTGATCTTTTGAAGTGACTGCTCAATGCCTGTAGAAATTTTAACCAGGTACATGCCGGAAGAAACATTTTCAACGCTGATTTGTTTTGTGAATCCCGGCGTTACATTGTTTTCCTGTGAAGAGAAAACAACACGTCCTTGTAAATCCATTACTTCAATCAGCATGTCGGTAGAAGTTGCGTTAATAGTTACTGTAAATGAACCGTTATTCGGATTTGGATATACATTGATTCCGTTTGCAAGTGTTTGTTCCTCTACAACTGTACATGGATCAACAGTAACAACATCCGTTGCAAAATCCACACAACCGCTTGCACTGTCTGTTACAGTATAAGTAAGTGTGAATGTTCCGTTACCTGAAAGAAGAGGAAAGAAAACGGTACCCATGGAGTTTGATCCGACACCGATTCCGGAATACGTTCCGTCAACAGGTGCTCCTTGTGCAAGCACCTGGGCGCCATCATTTAAACAAACGGTACTGGAAGGAAAATTAAACGTAACATCAGACGGAACATTTACAGTTACCATAGACGGACATCCAAGGCTATTGCCACAAGACGCTTCGGTAAAAACACCATCAGCATAACCAAGTGTTTCACTTGAACCACCGAATGTAGAAGTACCACCTTCGTAATGGAAATACCAACGCGCACTGTCCGGACTAAAAACCAGGCTGGCCATATCACCAAGATCGCCAAATGCTGCGAGTACAGTTACTCCGCCGTCGGGCAAGGCAAGAATTTCAATATCATCTGCTGTAGTATTGTTTCCGGTGAAGATTGCAGAGAAATTACCATTGCAGTCTGCCTGCAGCACTCCCCAATCACTCCAGCTTTCCGAACCGTAAAAATTCGGATTGGAATTGAAACCCAAATCGGTAACAAAACCATTATCCATATCAATCACATACCAGTGTTCTGTATTACCGCTGTAAAGGCTTACATAACCAAAACCTGCAAAAATACCGCATTGTCCATTATCCGTTCCCATATCAATTGGTTGGGACAGCAAAAGCATTTCGTTTGTTATCGCAAGGTTACTGTCGAGTCCGCGAAGCGCTGTTACTGTAAATTGGTTCGGGGCATCAACCGGATCGCTTGAAGCAGCTACATTCCAAAGCGTCCAGATCTTTGCGGTGCGCAGGTCAGAAACCATTCCATCACGGATTGGCAGAGCAACACCGGAAGCAGGATTTAAATCAAGATCATAACGAACAGCATTATCATCGCCATTCAGGTAAACGTGCCTGTGATCAATTGCCATACCACCACGATCATCACCAGCAAGATTGTTTACATCTACAGTAAGTGAATCACTATCCAATAAAGTATCTGCAGCGAAGCTATTAGTGAAATCCTGTCCGGCTACATAATAAGTAGTCGTTTGGGTCAACGCAGGAGTAACAAATGAATTCGTTGTATCCAGCGCTTGTGTCAATGCAACATCAGTAAACCAGATAAAATCAGTTCCATATAATGCGTCGAGCGTAATAGAAGTGTTATAACATGCATAAACGGTTGAATCGCTGTTAACCGTTGGCCCGGGTGCAACAAATACACCGACTGAATCTGTAGTTGTACAACCTGCAGAATCAGTTGCTGTATAATAAACCAGGTACGTTCCTGTACTAAAAGATGCAGGATTGAATGAAGAACCGCTTACACCAGGCCCAGAAAATGTACCACCGGCA